>JAZSLO010000202.1:0-12081 GCA_045535415.1 Eubacteriales bacterium | reverse complement strand
AAACTGCAGAAAAAATCCCGCCGATTTCGGCGGGATTTAAATTTGTTATTTTATGGATTATTTAAGAAGATCCTTAACCTTAACGGGAAGGCCTGTTTCCATTGACTTATTACATGCAAGACCAAATGCAACTGTCTTCATGCCGTCTTCATAGTCGCAACGAATCTTGCTTGCATCTCTATTCATTACTGCTTCAAGGAATGTTCTGTCGCACTTAAAGCCGTAGCTGTCCGGAACTTCATTCTTTATAAGAACGCCCTTATCGGAAGCGTTTGCAAGACCGCCGTCGCCCTTAACTACAAGGTCGCCCATTCCTTCTGTTTCTTCGGGAATCTGACCGAAGATTTCAAAGTCTGTTGCAAGTCTCATCTCGCCTCTCTTATCTCTGGAAGAGAAGATTGTTCTTGAGTTATAAGCGTCGGAACCTGTTGCATAACAGCCTGTGCTGATTGTGCAGAGTGTTCCGTTTTCAAATCTTACGCAAGTGATGGATACGTCATCTGTATCGTAGCCGGGAACTTCATCCTGTGTGATATATCCGCGGTGAGCCATTGTGAATACTTCTTCGGGTTCGCCAATTACATATCTTATGTAGTCGAGCTGATGGATTGTCTGCTCAACAATCTGACCGCCGGACTGTTCCTTAACCTTCCACCAGGGAGCACCGGGAACTGATGAGAATCTTGTGCAGTTAACCTGAGGAATGGGATTCTTCTTGCAGAATTCCTTGATAGGATCTACAAGGTCATCATATCTGCACTGGAAACCAACAGATGTGATAATGTTGTGGTCCTTAACCTTCTTGCAAATTTCCTTTGCAACATTAAGGTCAAGCGCCAAAGGCTTTTCAACAAAGAAGTCAAGTCTTCTCTTGATGATTTCTTCTTCGATTTCGCCGTGTGCATACGGAGGAACGCAGATGAATACGCAGTTAAGGTCTTCCTTTTCAAGCATATCCTTGAAGTTTGCATAAGCGTGGCTTTCATCAAGACCTGCCTTCTTTGCAAATTCATGCGCTCTTTCAGGGATAATGTCACAGAATGCTGCAAACTGTGCAATATCCTTGAAAGTGTCAATGTGTCCGAAATGGTATCCACCGATACCGCCGCAACCAATAATACCTACTTTTAACATTTTCTTTTCTTCCTTTCGAATGATGTTAATTTATTATATTTTTTAATTTATGCCTCAATTATGTACTTCTGAATTCTGTCTGCTACATCCTTATAATATTCAAGTTCAGATGCATATTCTCTACGCTTTCCGACCTCGGCGCTGAGATATCCGTCATAGCCGATATTTCTGAGTTCCGGAACAGCCTCCTTAAAGTTTGCATGTCCTTCACCGATATCAACCTGCTGACCGCCAAAGTTAAATCCGTGTCCATGAACTTTTTTAAAGTCCTTAACATGAACTCTCTTTATTCTCTTTCCGAGAATTCTTGTCCATGAAGGCGGGTCGGAGAAGGAAATTACATTTCCCATATCAAAATATGCCTTTATATATTCACAATCAAGTCTATCAATAAAGTTCGCCATATCAAATGCGGATGCAAAAAATGCGTTCCAGATATTTTCAAGACACACATAAACTTTGCTCTCTACAATTTCGTCTTTCATTTCACAAAGAGCCTTATAGCAAACTTCGTATGCCTTATCTATAGGATATCCGACTTTACCCTCACACATAACTTCTCCGTTTGTTGTGACAAGAATTGCGTCTGTTCCGAGCATTTTTGCAACATGGATATGTTCTCTTATAATAGCTTGTGCTTCCTTATATGTTTCTTCCTTGCCGAGCGGATAAAGTCCGTAAAGAGAGCCTGCAACGGATGCAACTTCAAGTCCGTTATCGTCGCAAAGTTTCTTTATTTCCTTTAATCTTTCATCGGTAGTTGTTCTAAAAATTGAGTGGTTTGACATTCCGTCTTTATCAAATGTGAATTCAACTGCATCAAAACCTGCTTCTTTGAGCATTGGAATTACTTCTTCAAATGAGAGCTTCGGGTCGCAGCTCCAGAGATTCATAGACTTTTTCATAACACTTCTCCTTTGTGTCCGTGATTTGGACTTTTCAATATAACTATTAAATTTCCATTATCGTCATTATTATACTTGTTATATCACGATATGTAAATGTATTTTTCAACACTTTTATGGATTTTTCGATTGTTTATACATTGTTCACAATTGCATATAACAAAAGCGGTCATATTTCAGACCGCTTTTATTATTCAATCAGTCAAGGTTACCAAGAAATTCTTTATAGTATACAGGGAGTCCTGTTTCCATAGACTTATTACAAGCAAGACCGAGTGCAACAGTTTTAAGACCGTTTTCATAGTCGGAGAGAACTATGCTCTTATCGCCCGATGCAACAGCTTCAAGGAATCTTCTGTCGCAGTCAAGTCCGTGCTGATAAAGGTCAGTATCTGCATAAACCTTAGCCTTTTCGGAAGCAGCACCAAGACCGCCGTCGCCCTTGATTGCAGTAAAGCTTTCTTCTTCGGGTTCTTCAACGATTTCGCCGAACACTTCAAACTTAACGCCGGGTGTGAGAAAACCGCGCTTATCTCTTGCACTGTAAATTACGCCACTCTTATAAGCGTCGGATGACTGTGCATAACAACCTGTTGTAAGAGTACAAAGTGTACCACATTCAAACTTGATAATTGTTGATGAAATATCATCTGTCTTATAGCCTTCAACTTCGCCTTCGGGAATAAAGCCTCTCTGTGCTACGGAGAATACCATTTCAGCTTCACCGAGAACATTTCTCAAATGGTCGAGCTGGTGAATTGTCATTTCAACGAGCTGTCCGCCTGAAAGTTCCTTATCCTTCCACCAGGGAGCACCGGGAACTCTTGAAATTCTACCTATATTTACGAACGGAACTACATTATTCTTTACGAATTCTTTAACTGCAGGAACAGTCACATCATTATATCTTCCCTGGAAGCCTACATGAGTGATAATGCCTTCTTCTTTAATTCTCTTGTTGAGTCTTCTGCCAAGGTCCATATCAAGTGTTACGGGCTTTTCGCAGAAGAAATGAATCTTTCTGTCAATAAGCCAATCTTCAATCTCGCCGTGTGCATAGGGAGGAACGCAAATGAATACGCAGTCAAGTTGCTCATTTTTAAGCATATCCTTGAAGTTGTCATATGCGTGGCTCTCGTCTACATTTTCTTTGTTTGCAAAATCCTTTGCTCTTTCGGGAATAATATCACAAAACGCTGTAAGTTTTGCAATATCCGTGTAGTGCTGGAAATGTTCTCTGTGGTATTCAGCGATACCACCGCAACCAATAATTCCTACCTTTAACATTTTTCTTTCCGTCCTTTCACCTTCGCTGAAAATATATTACTTTTATATTAATTAGTGTTGACTTTTGCCAATCACTAATCTATAATGATAATATACTCCAAACAAATAAAATGCTATTGATTTATCGATTGCTATTTTGGATATTTCGATTGCCACAGGAGAATGCGTTATGTTAAACAAAAGTTATTATACACGTTCATTCGGAAGCGACAACTATGCAACAGACAAAGTACCTTTTCTTCTAAACTGTACGGGCGTTGTTTCGGCAGGCTACGACTTTATGGGAAGTAACAGGCAGGGGCGTGTTGACTATTATTTTATGTATCTTTACAAAGGCTCCATGCAGGTAACATCAATGGAAAAGAGTTTTACACTCCGTGCCGGACAATTATTTATTTTCCCACCCAACAAGCCTTACAGCTACAAAAATCTTCCCGGTGAAAAAATTGAATATTTATGGTTCCATATTACAGGCAGTGATGTTTTAAATCTTATTACAAAGCTTATGCTTCCTATGTGCGAACCTATAATGATTGGCATAAACGAAAAAATCGTAAGCCTATTCAATGGACTTTTTGATGAATTCTTGAAAAAAGATTCCTGCTTTGAATATGCCTGCGTTTCAAAGATTTTAAACATTTGCACTACATTCTCAAGGACAAGCATAAAGGTTTCCCGTTCTCTGGCTCTTCCCGAACTTTCAAAATCTTTAAAGTTCATTGAAGAAAACTATATGAACGACATTACTATAAAGCAGTTATCCGATGAAGAACACTTAAGTGAGAGCAGATACAGAGCAGTATTCAAAAGCGTTATGGGAATTTCACCGACAGAATACATATCAACGCTCAGACTCCGTAATGCCTGTTCACTTCTTTTGCACACAGACCTTTCGATAAAAGAAATTGCGGAAAGCACGGGGTATTCCGAGCAAATGTATTTTTCAAGAGTATTCACAAAGCATTTCGGGTATCCGCCCTCTGTTTACAGAAAACAGTTTTCACAGTGATTTTGCGGAATTTCTGAATTATTTAAGGGCAAACTAACAAAAACAAAAAAACGAGAGGTTTATATGACCGAAAGAATTTTAAGTGGTATTTCCCCCGAAAAACAGGCAGTGCTTTTCGGCTCATTTGACGAAAACGCAAGACTTATTGAAAAAGCGTTTGATGTTGTTATAACATCGCGCACAGACGGAATTAAAATAAGCGGTGACTCCGAAAACAATGTCGACCTTGCGATTTCAACCTGTGAAAATCTTATTTCAATGAGCAAAAATGACGAAAATCTTCCCGAACAGACAGTAAGATATGTTCTTGATATGATTCTTGAGGGAAGAAAAGACGATTTACAATCCTTTGGCGACGATTGCATATGTATAACAGGCAGAGGAAAGCCGATAAAGGCAAAAACCGTCGGACAGAAAAACTATGTAAATGCAATAAAGAATAACACAATAACACTGGGAATTGGTCCTGCGGGAACAGGTAAAACCTTTCTTGCGGTGGCAATGGCAGTAAATGCACTCAGAGCAAAGCAGGTAAGCCGAATTATTCTCACCCGCCCTGCCGTTGAAGCCGGCGAAAGACTTGGTTTTCTCCCCGGTGATTTACAGAGCAAAATTGACCCTTATCTTCGCCCACTTTACGACGCACTTTTTGAGATGCTTGGGCTTGAGGGTTACACAAGACAGGTTGAAAAGGGTGCAATTGAAATAGCACCTCTTGCATATATGCGAGGAAGAACTTTGGTCGACGCGTTTATAATTCTTGACGAGGCGCAAAACACAACTCCCGAGCAAATGAAGATGTTTTTAACGCGTCTTGGCTTTGGCTCAAAAGCGGTTGTAACGGGTGACATTACGCAGATAGACTTGCCGTCAGGCGCAAAGAGCGGTCTTTCGCAGGCTGCAAAAATTCTTGAAGATATTGAGGGAATAAGCATATTCAGGCTGAATGACACGGATATTGTGAGACACTCCCTTGTTCAGAAAATCATAAAAGCATACGAAAAATTTGACAACATCAAAAGAGAAAAAGCAAACACTAAAAAGCAAGAAGAACAGCAAAACACTTCGGAGGAAAGCGACATTGAAGTATAAAATTTACACCCAGAACAATCAGGACAAATATGAAGTTACAAGTTCTATAAAACAAAATTGCAAAAAGGCAATAACAAAGTGTCTTGAAGAGCACGAAATTGATTTTCCCTGCGAAATTTCACTCACCTTTGTTGACAACGAAAAGATAAAAGAATTAAATGCACAGTACAGAAATAAGGATACTGCAACGGATGTTCTCTCCTTCCCTATGTTTGAGAGCGGCGAAATTGAATACGACGAAGAATCTGAAATCCCCTGCGCTTTGGGTGACATTGTAATTTCTCTTGAAAAAGCGCACGAGCAGGCAGATTCCTTTGGACACACTATTGAAAGAGAATGTTCGTTTCTTGCAGTTCACTCGGTTTTGCACTTGCTTGGTTTTGACCACGAGCAGAGCGAGGAAGACGAAACTTATATGAACGACACCTGCGAGGATATTTTATCTTCAATGGGACTTTACAGAAACACACTTGATGAAACACAGGACGAAAATTCAGTTCCCGTCAAAGAGCAAAAAACTTTGTTTATAAGTCTTATCGGAAAGCCGAATGTTGGTAAAAGCACACTTTTAAACAACATTATCGGCGAAAAAGTTGCGGCAGTTTCAAAGAAACCGCAGACCACAAGAAACAGAATTACAGGTATTCATACTGTGGGTGAAAAGCAGTATGTATTTATTGACACACCCGGTCTTCACAAGCCAAAATCAAAGCTCGGCGAATTTATGGTAAATGCCGCAAAGACGGCTATTCCCGATGCTGATGCGGTTGTATTTGTGACGGAAGTAAATGAGAGAATTCCCGTCTCTGATATTGAAATTCTTGAAAGCATCAAAAAAAGCGGTCTTCCCTGCATTCTTGTTATAAACAAAACCGATGTATGCAAAAAAGACATTTTGCTTATAACAATTGACAAATTTTCAAAAATGCACGACTTTGTGTCAATTATCCCGACAAGTGCTTTGACGGGTGAAAATGTTGACATCATCCTCAAGGAACTTGAGCCTTATTTCAGAAACGAGCCTTGGTATTTTTCGGCAGATGCCGTAACTGACCAGCCTATCAGAAATATGGCAAGTGAAATAATCCGAGAAAAACTTCTTCGCATACTTGACGATGAAATTCCTCACGGAACTGCGGTTACTATCGAAGATTTTGAAGAAAATTCAAGTCTTATAAAAATAAGAGCCGAAATTTACTGCGAAAAAGAAGCTCACAAAAAGATAATAATCGGCAAAAACGGTGCAACTCTCAAAAAGGCAGCAACTTTTGCAAGAGAAGATTTGGAAGAACTCTGCGGCAAAAAAGTGTTCCTCGATTTATGGGTAAAAGTCAAGGAAAACTGGAGAGATTCCCAGCTTAACATCGAAAGATTCGGCTTTAAAAACGACGACTGATGGATATAAACATTGATGCCCTTGTCATAAGGGAAACGCAAAGCGGTGAAAACGACAAGTTAATAACGCTTTTAACATCGAGTCTTGGAAAAATCATGGTTCTTGCAAAAGGTGTCAAAAGTATAAAAAGCAAGAATGCATCAAGCATTCAGCTTTTCTGCTACTCGGATTTTGAACTTTCGGAGAAAAGCGGAAGATACATCTTAAAGACGGCACACGCAAAGGAGAGTTTTTTCGGCATAAGAAAAGATGCGCTTAAATTTTCTCTTGCATCGTACATTATCGACACGGCAGGTGCGGTTGTTACGGAAAATATGTGTGACGACGACACTTTAAGGCTTGTTCTCAACACTCTTTTTGCGCTTTCCGAGAGGCACGATATTGACATTCGTCAAATAAAGGCTGCATATGAATTTAAACTTATGCAGGTGTCAGGATTTATGCCGCAAACAGACTCTTGTTTTATGTGCGGATGCGACATAAAAGAAGGTATAGACGTCAAATTTTCTTTTACAGAGTCGGGGATTATTTGCGAGGATTGTGCTAAAAAAGTGCAAAGCCAAAATCATGATATAAGTTTTATGACCATAAAATACAAGACACTTTTATGCATGCAGTATATATGTGGGAGTAGTGTTTCAAAGTTTTTATCTTTCAGAACAAGCGACGATTGTTTAAGAGAACTTTCGGTGCTTTGTGAAAACTATCTTATATTCCAGACCGAGAGAACTTTTTCAACGCTTAAATTTTACAAAGATATGTTTTATACATTAAACAGCAAAAACAAACAGGAGATTAAATGAGCAAAAACAACAACCTTATCCTGAATTCAGATGAGATTTCGGGAACACAAAAAGACAAGTTCAAAAAAGCAATCAGGACTTTGGAATTTGACAAAGTCCTTAATATGTTATGCTCTTTTTGTACAATGGAAAGCGCAAAGGACAAAATTTTGAGTCTTTGCCCGTCGGTGTCCCCGTCAAAAATAAAAAATGAGCTTGACCTTGTTGCCGAGGCTAAAAATCTTGTTCTGACAAAGTCTGCCCCCTCCTTCTCGGGCGCAAAGGACATAACACATCTTCTTGACAGAGCAAAGAAAGGCTCGTCCTTGAATATGGGCGAACTTCTTGAAATAGCATCACTTTTAAGGGTTTGTGCGTCGGCAAATGTTTATTTTGACAAAGTTACAGACCAGAGTCTTTTATACGCCTTCACATCAAAGATTTCTGCAAACAAATATCTTGAAGAAAGAATTACAACTTCAATTATTGCAGAAGATTTGATGGCAGACAATGCCTCACCCAAACTTTATGATATAAGTCGCAAAATTAAAGCTGCATCGTCAAAGGTACACGACACTCTTCAGAAAATTATTACGGGAAATCAGTTTTCAAAATATCTTCAGGAAAACATTATTACAACGCGTGCCGGCCGTTATGTTATTCCCGTAAAGGCTGAATACAAAAACGAAATAAAAGGTCTTATTCACGATTCCTCCGCCTCGGGTGCAACTGTATTTATTGAGCCAATGGGCGTTATTGAGGCAAACAACACTTTAAGAACACTTTATTCCGAAGAAAAAGCCGAAATTGAAAGAATTTTATACGAACTTACAAGCGAAGTTTTAAGATTTTCCGAAAGCCTTGTTTCAAGTTACAACGCACTTTCAGATGTTGCAGTAATATTTGCGAAGGCTTGCTTTTCAGTTGAATACAACTGTTCAAGTCCCGTAATCAATGACAAAAAATATATAAGACTCAACAAAGCACGACACATTCTTCTTGACAGAGACAAGGCTGTGCCGATAGATGTATATCTCGGAAAGAGTTTTACAACTCTTGTTATTACAGGTCCGAATACAGGCGGAAAGACAGTAACTCTCAAAACAATTGGTCTTATGTGTCTTATGGCGCAAAGCGGTATGCACATTCCTTGCGAGGACGGCTCGACTTTGCCCGTACTTGACGGAATTTTAGCCGACATCGGTGACGAGCAGAGTATTGAGCAATCGCTCTCTACATTCTCGGCGCATATGGTGAATATTGTTGACATACTTAAAAGTTTCACCGAAAATTCGCTTATTCTCTTTGATGAACTCGGTGCTGGAACTGACCCCGTTGAAGGTGCGGCACTTGCACAGTCGATTCTTGAAATTGTAACAAATAAAGGTGCACTTTGCGGTGCTACCACGCACTATGCAGAACTCAAGGCTTATGCGCTTGAAAGCGAGAAAGTTACAAATGCGTCGTGCGAATTTGATGTCAAGACATTAAAGCCGACATACCGTCTTTCTATTGGTATGCCCGGTCGCTCAAACGCATTTGCAATTGCAAGAAGACTCGGTTTATCCGAAGAAATAATCAAGAATGCAAATTCAAAGATAGATTCCGAAAGCCGAAACTTTGAAAAAATAATCGGCGACCTTGAAAAAAAGAGACTCAAACTTGAGGCAGATGTTGAAAGCGCAAGAAAGATGAAAAAAGATGCTGAGGAAATGTTTGAAAAGTGCGAAAAACAGCGTCTTGAATTTAATGCGCGTATGGAAAAAGAACAGGAAAAAGCACAGAAAAAGGCAGATGAACTTCTTTCTCGTGCAAGAGAAAGTGCTGACCTTGTGTTTGACAAACTTCAGGAAATTCAAAGGCAGAAAGATGCCGAGAACTTCAAAGAGGCTCTTTTAAAATCAAGAGACGATGTGCGACAGACTCTTGGTATCGCGTCGCAAAATACGGGAACTGCATCAAAAATTGAACTTGAATATACCCCGCCCCGTGATTACAAAGTCGGCGACAATGTAATTCTTTCGACTCTCGGCAAAAATGCAGTTATTGAAAGTATTGACGGCGAAAACGTCAGCGTTCTTATAGGAAGCGTTCACTTCAAGGCTAAAATCAAAGATTTAAGGCTTATTGAAGAAAAGAATGTCAAAAAGCAAAAGAGCCGTGCGCGGTCCAGCGGAAAATCAATGTTTGCAAGCAGTGAAAAGGATGTCAGAGGACTTATCGGCGATGATGCAATCTTTGTTATTGACAAATTCCTTGACGATGCAGTTGTGTGCGGACTTGAAACTGTAAGAATCATTCACGGAAAAGGCACAGGCGCTTTAAGAAAGGCTCTCTGGGATTATTTTAAGCGTGATTCAAGAATCAAATCCTATCGCCTTGGCGCTTTCGGTGAGGGCGATGCAGGTGTTACTGTTGTGACGCTCAAAGGATAATTTTATAAAAAAACGGGCTGCTCGCCCGTTTTTTATTATTTTAAAGTATAAAAGTATTGACACAAATAGAATAATGTGCTAAAATACTTGGACAATAAATTATATTGGAGGCATTTTGAAATGAAATTTACAAAAATTCTTGCAGTTGTTCTCGCTTGCATGATGCTCGCTGTATGCCTTGTTGCTTGTGGCGAAAAAGTAGACGAAAACAACGAAAAAACAACTCTCGTTATGGCTACAAACGCAGCATTCCCTCCCTATGAATACAAGGAAGGCGATGCATTTATGGGTATCGACGTTGAAATAGCTGACGCTATCGCTACAAAGCTTGGTCTTACTCTTGAAATTGCTGACGTTGAATTCGGTTCAATTATCGGCGGTGTTCAGACAGGCAAGTTCGATATGGGTATGGCAGGTATGACTGTTACCGAAGAAAGAAAGCAGAGCGTTAACTTCTCAAATACATACGCTAAAGGCGTTCAGGTTGTAATCGTTAAGGAAGACGGTGCTATCCAGACTCTTGACGATATGGCAGCTGAAGGCGTTCTTATCGGTGTTCAGCAGGATACAACAGGTCACATCTACGCATCCGACACTCCCGAAAACGGCGGTTACGGCGAAGATGCTGTTATCCCCTACAAAGCAGGTGCTGACGCAGTTCAGGCTCTTATCACAGACAAGGTTCAGTGCGTAATTATAGACAACGAACCTGCAAAGTCATTTGTTGCTGCTAATGAAGGACTTAAGATTCTCGATGCTACATGGGTTGAAGAAGACTACGCTATTGCTGTTGCAAAGGAAAACGAAGATCTTCTTAACAAGATCAACACAGCACTCGAAGAACTTACAGCAGACGGAACTATCCCCGCAATTATCGCAAAATACATCCCTGCTGAATAATTCTTAAAGCATTATAACTTTTGGGACGCCTTCTGTCCGAAGACGTCCCGTTTTTATGTAATTTCAGAAAAGAGTGAAATAATAATGCAAAATATTTCTTTGTGGTTTGAAACACTCAAATCGGCCGTTTTAGAATGGGCACTTGATTTTAAAGCAGATTTTATTATGTGCTTTATTGCTTCTGACAGATGGCTTTCAATTGTCAAGGGCTTATGGTCAACAATTCAGATAACCTTTATTGCCCTTATGATTGGTATTGCAATAGGTATTGTTGTTGCTGCTGTTCGTTCAACATGGGACAAGAATGCAGAAGCTATGGCTAAAAACGGTGGTTTCGGGTACTTTATTTTAAAGCTATTCAATGCTATATGCCATATATATCTCACAGTTATAAGAGGAACTCCTGTTGTTGTACAACTTATGATTTTCTACTTCATAATCTTTGCGACAAGCAGAAACGGCCTTATGGTTGCGGCAATTGCCTTTGGTATTAATTCGGGCGCTTACGTTGCCGAAATTTTCAGAGGCGGTATTCTCTCTATTGACAACGGTCAGTTTGAGGCAGGAAGAAGCCTTGGTTTCAACTATATTCAGACTATGTTCTACATAATTTTACCTCAGGTGTTCAAGACCATTCTCCCGACTCTCTGTAACGAATTTATCGTTCTTATAAAGGAAACTTCCGTTGCAGGTTACGTTGGCGTTATGGACTTAACAAAAGCCGGAGACATTATCAGAGGCAGAACATTTATTGCATTTATGCCTCTTATTGCGGTAGCACTTATTTACCTTGTTCTTGTAATGGTGCTCACCTATTTTGTCAGACTTCTTGAAAGGAGGCTGAGAAAGAATGAGCGATAATAACATTCTTATAAAAGTCAGAGGACTAAAGAAACACTACCTTGGTGGAAAAGTAAAGGCTCTTGACGGGGTTGATGCTGACATTAAAAAGGGCGAGGTTGTTGTTGTAATCGGTCCTTCGGGCGGCGGAAAATCAACATTCCTTCGCAGTCTTAACCTTCTCGAAACACCAACAGCTGGTCAGATTTTTGTTGACGGCGTTGACATCAACGGCAAAAAGGTCAATATAAATATGCACCGTCAGAAAATGGGTATGGTGTTCCAGCATTTTAACCTTTTC
>JAZSLO010000008.1:0-4924 GCA_045535415.1 Eubacteriales bacterium | reverse complement strand
TTTTTATATTTTCTATTGACAAATCATTTGCTTCGTGATATAATAAGCTCACTTTAGTAAAGTAAATTATTAAATCGTTAAAGGAGATTTACAAAATGAAAAAGTTTTTATCCATTATCTTAGCAGCTCTTATGTGCATTGCACTTGCTTCATGCACAGCGACTGTTGTTGACAACAACAACGAAAACGGTGACGAAAAAGTTGAAACACTCGTTTGCGGTGATACAATCTTCGAAAACATGGACGAAAAAGACGAAAACGGCGTTTGGACAGGTTTTGAAACAGAATTTGCTCAGGAAGTTGGAAAACTTATCGGCATGAATGTTGATTTCCAGGAAATTGACTGGGGACAGAAGTACAACGAACTTGCTTCCGGTGCTATTGACTGTATCTGGAACGGCTTTACTGCAAACTCTTCCGACAACGGAATCAAGCGTTCTGACCTTGTTGACTTTACATACGGCTACATGCTCAACCAGCAGTGTATCGTTATCAACTCCAAAAATGCTGACACTATAAAGAGCGTTGAAGACCTTGCCGGCAAGGTTTGCGGTGTTGAAGGCGGAAGTGCAGGCGAAAGCTATGCTACAACTATAATCGGCGAGGGTACAATTGAAAAGTATCCTGCACAGAACAAGGCGTTCATCGAAATCAAGACAGGTGCTATTGACTTTGCTGTTATGGATATCGTTCTTGCAAAGAACATCTGCGGCAAGGGCGACTTTTCTGACCTTATGATTGTTGAAGACATCGTTCTTGATTCCGAAATATATGCTGTTGGTTTTGAAAAGGGCAGCGAACTTACTGCTAAGGTTAACGAAGCTATAAAGACTCTCTTTGAAAACGGCAAGATGGCTGAACTCGCTGCAAAGTACGGCTTTGAAAACACAGTTCAGTTTGTTGAAACAATCGACTAATATTTTCACACAAAGGATTTTAAAATGTCAATAACTTGGTCTTCATTTATTCAGGTAACCCTGAGGCTTCTTGAAGGATTTGAAACCACTTGTCTCATTTTTGCGCTAACACTTGTGTTAGCGCTTCCTTTGGGTTTAGTGATTTCTTTCGGCTCTATGTCTAAATTCAAGCCTCTGGCTTACCTTACAAAAGTGTTTGTCTGGATTATACGCGGGGTTCCCCTTATGCTCCAGATATTTGTGGTGTTTTATGTTCCAAGACTAATCTGGGACTTGCCTGCTTTTTCCCGTTTCAATGCGGTTATTGTGGCTTTTGTAATCAACTACGCCTGCTATTTTTCAGAAATTTACAGAGGCGGTATTGAATCTATTGCAAAAGGTCAGTATGAGGCAGGTCAGGTGCTTGGTATGACAAAGACACAGATTTTCTTTAAAGTCATACTTATGCAGGTTGTAAAGCGCATAATTCCACCAATGTCAAACGAAATTATAACTCTTGTAAAAGATACGGCTCTTGCCCGTGTTATCATGGTTGCGGAAATTCTCAAAGTTGCCGAAGAATATACCTCTTATGCTCTTATATGGCCTATGTTCTACACTGCGGTCTACTATCTTGCGTTTGTCGGTATTCTCACTTTACTCTTTGGCTTTATTGAGAAAAAGCTCTCCTACTACAAGGTTTAAGGAGGCGGATTTATGTCAATTTTACAGGTTAACAACATTAAAAAAAGCTTTGGCAAAAACGAGGTTTTAAAAGGAATTTCCTTTAGCCTTGAAAAAGGTGAGGTTCTTTCAATAATCGGCTCATCGGGAAGCGGAAAGACAACTCTTCTTCGTTGTCTTAACTTTCTTGAAACTGCAGAAGAAGGACAAATAATAGTTGACGGAAAGGCACTTTTTGATTCAAGTATAAGCAAAAGGCAGTCTGATGCTGAAATACGCGAAAAGCGACTTCACTTCGGGCTTGTTTTTCAGTCATTCAACTTATTCCCTCAGTACACGGTTTTAAAGAACATAACTCTGGCAAAGGAACTTCTTGAGGCAAAAAAAGGTGCAGACGGCATTCCAAAAGCAAAAATTGAAGAACAGGCAAAAGCTTTGCTTTCAAGAGTAGGACTTCTTGAAAAGGCAGGGGCTTATCCGTGCGAACTTTCAGGCGGACAGCAGCAACGAGTTGCAATAGCGCGTGCACTTGCCCTCTCCCCTGACATTCTGTGCTTTGACGAGCCGACATCGGCTCTCGACCCCGAACTTACGGGCGAAGTTCTAAAGGTTATAAAAGAACTTAAAGACACCAACATGACAATGATTATTGTCACACACGAAATGAACTTTGCAAAGAATGTTTCGGACAAAGTGATTTTCATGGCGGATGGTGTTATTGAGGAAATGGGAACTCCCGAGCAAGTTTTTGAAACTCCAAAAAGCGACAAAACAAAACACTTTTTACAGAAATCTTTTGAAGAAATATAAAGTAAAAAAAGGAACGCAAAAAGCGTTCCTTTTTCTTTTAAAATATGACAGGATAAACAATCAACAGTGTCAGCATTATACAAAACACCGCAATTACAACATTAAGTGTCCTTTTTGAAATATTTACCTTATCATAAACTGTGTTTTTATTTTTATCTTCCATACTTACCTTCTTGCAAGATACTTTCTCATATCAATAGCGCATGCTATAAGAATTATAAGACCTTTTATAATATAAAGCATATTTGCGGAAACTGACAAGAAATTGAGTCCTACAAATATAATCTGCAAAAGCAGAACGCCTATAACAATACCGCTTATTTTACCCGTACCGCCAACAAATGACACACCACCGATAACGCATGCTGCAATTGCGTCACACTCGTAGTTTAGACCTGTATTTGCTGAGCACGATGCAATTCTTGCGCCCTCAATAAATCCAGTAATTCCGTACATAACACCTGCTAAAATAAAAACAAGTATTATTGTTCTTGACACATTTATACCCGACACATTTGCCGCCTCTTCATTAGAGCCTACTGCAAACATATTTTTTCCAAAAGATGTTTTATTCCATATTATCCACATAATTATCGTCAGAATAATTGAATAAAGCACATACTTTGGAACTGCAACGCCCTTTACCGAAAAGAGTGTTCCTCTTACAAAATCAAGATAAGACGAGTCAAGTCCCGAAAGTGTTTGTCCGTTATTTGTACCAATCATAAGATACATAAGGACACTTCCGAACACGATAAGCTGAGTCGAAAGAGTTACTATAAACGGATGAAGTTTAAATTTTGCAACAAAAAATCCGTTTACAAGTCCGACAACCGCACCCACTGCAATAACTGCAAGAAGCACAAGCCACAAAGGCATTACGGGAAGCCCTTTGAACATTTTATTTGGATACCCTGTAATCTGAAGAAGAGATGCCGCAATACAGGCACAAAGACCAACGCAACGTCCTGCAGAAATATCAGTACCCGTTAAAACTATCGCACCGCCAATACCCAGAGCTATCGGAAGTTTTGCAGCCGTTAAAGATATTATATTTATTATAGACGAAAGCGACACAAAGGCGGGAACTCTTATTGCAATAAATATTATCGCAAGAACAATAACAATATACATTGCATTATTGAATATAAGGTCTCCTACAAGGCGCTTTTTATCAGAGGAGTCAAGATTTTTGAAGTTTGAAAGCTTATCCATTATTCCGCCTTCACTTCTTTGTAATTTTTCCGGCATAAATGTAATCCTCCAAACTTATTTAAACATACTTTGCCGCAAGAGACAAAATCTCCTCTTGCGTGGCTCTTTTTGCATCAACTTCTCCTGCAAGTTTTCCGCCAGACATTACAAGAATCCGATCGCAAACCCCTAAAAGCTCGGGCATTTCGGACGATACCATAATAACAGTCTTTCCCTCTGACGCAAGGTCAAGGATAAGCTGATATATTTCATATTTTGCGCCGACATCAATCCCTCGGGTCGGCTCGTCGAGAAGCAAAACTGTTGGCTTTGTCAAAAGCCATCTTCCGAGAATCACTTTCTGCTGATTTCCGCCCGACAAACTCCTTATTTTCGTTTCTTGAGTCGGTGTCTTTACTCTCATTGCCCTGACCATTCCGTCTGTCGCTTTTTTCATCTTTGTCTTTACAAGAAACGGACCGAATTTATACTTTTTAAGGCTTGAAATTACTGTATTTTCTCTGATATTCAAAATTCCGAAAATTCCGTTTGCGCGTCTTTCCTCCGTCAAAAGTGCAAATCCGTTATTTATTGCACTTTTAGGATTTTTATTTGAAATTTTCTTTCCGTCAAGTTTTATACTGCCACTCTTTTTTGTGAGAACACCAAAAATCGTCTCAAGAAGTTCTGTTCTCCCAGAGCCGTCAAGTCCTGCAACTCCGAGAACCTCGCCTTTTTTTGCAACAAATGACACATCGTCAAGTTTTGAATAAAGACCCGTGAGATTTTCAACTTCAAGAAGCACACTTCCGATTTTATTTGTCTTTGGCGGATATCTGTTTGTAAGCTCTCGTCCAACCATCAGTTTTATTATCTCATCAATTGTCACTTCCGATGCCTTTCGTGTTTCAATTTTCTTTCCATCGCGCATTATTGTTATATCATCTGAAATTTTGAGTATTTCTTCCATTTTGTGAGAAATATAAATTATTCCGCACCCGCGTTTTTTGAGCATATCAATTATCTTGAAAAGGTGCTCCACTTCCCTGTCGGTCAAAGATGAAGTCGGTTCATCAAAAACTATAATTTTTGAATTATACGAAACCGCCTTTGCAATTTCCACCATCTGTCGTTTTGACACGGACATTTTTCCCATTACGGTTTTTGGGTTTGCTTTTACTCCAAGCTCATCAAAAAGCTGCATTGTTGCTTTATACATTTTTCTCTCGCTTGTAAAAGGAAGTCCTTTTACGATTTTTGGAAATCTTCCAAGCCAGAGATTGTCCATGACATTTCTTTTGAGTGCTTGATTTAATTCCAAGTCGGATCGTAGCCATGTC
>JAZSLO010000221.1:0-13538 GCA_045535415.1 Eubacteriales bacterium | reverse complement strand
AGATGTCAGCTTTTGCTGACAAAGGGTATGATTCTTTGCCAAGCTTTCTTTTAGAAAGCGGATTAAAGGGGATTATTTGCAAGGGGAAATTCCCCTTGCAACACTCTTTTGGTGCTTTTCTTGTGTAAGAAAAGCACGAAGAATGCGGCGGCGAAATGTAAATCGCCGCCGCAAAAAGATTAAAAATATTTATCTTAATTATGTAAACCTCAAAGGAAATGTATGTTTTTAAATTCATCAACCAGCGGTTTTAATTTTTCTTTATCGCACGGCGCAGTTTTTGAAATGGCAATTCCCGAAAAGATTCCACCAAATTCGCCGCAGACAAATCTTGATTCAAGAAATCTTACAAGATATTCAAATTCTTCCTCGTCTGCCTCTTCAACAAGCACAATACACCTCGCTTTTGCTCGCTTCTCGCAAAGTCTGTCAAGAACAAAAGACAAAAGAAAATACACGCCCAAAACTGCGAAAAAACTTTCAAAAACAAGAAAAAATGCCCTTACATATACCACAAAAATCTCCCTTTCAGGCTTTTGTGATATAATATGCGGCATTTTTTCTATTTGTTAATTTTCTCTTTTTATTCCTGTCTGTCGGAGCCGACTCTTGAGTCAATGGGAAGTGTTATGTAAACCGTAGTTCCTTTTCCAAGCTCACTTTCAGCAGTAATATTTCCGCCGTGTGCATCAACAATATCCTTTGCAATAGCAAGTCCAAGACCTGTTCCGCCGGCATCGGTTGAGCGTGATTTATCGACTCTGTAAAATCTTTCAAAGATATGTTCAAGGTCGTCCTCGCTTATTCCCACACCCGAGTCGGCAACGGAAATTTTCACTTCATCCGCACCGCTTCTTGCAACTTCGACTCTTATATTTCCACCGTCGGGGGTATATTTTATTGCATTTCCTATAATGTTTGTTACAACCTGCTCGATTCTCTCTTTATCCGCATAAATACGAAGTGCAGAGGAAATTTTTGAATCAAATGTAAGATTGTGCGAATGTGCCGCCGCCTCGCTTTTAAGAACGGTACACATCTGATTTACTGTTTCAACTATATCAAATTTTGTGGGTTTCCACGACATTCTTCTGTTATCAAGTCGGGACAGCACAAGCAAATCCTGAACAATTCTTGTCATTCTGTCAGATTCACTCATTACCATACCTAAGAATCTCTTTCTTATGGACTCTGGCATTTCGTCATCCATAAGCACAGTTTCCGTTGCACCCTTTATACTTGTCAAGGGTGTTCGAAGTTCATGCGATACATTCGCAATAAATTCGCGTCTGTTCTTTTCAAGAAGTGCGCTCTCTGTTATATTCTGGAACACCACAATAAAGCCCGCCCTTGCCGTGCCGTCATATCCGAACACACCAAAGTCGATTCTTACAACAAGCTCTCTGTTTTTAACCTCACTCAGTGCCTGCTCTTCTATGTGAAGTTGCCCGCTTGTTTTAAGAATTTTCATTGTAATTTCAGGCGTTCCGAGAGCTGCTGTCAGCTCGTTAAAATCAGGACTTGCGTTATCGGGAAGCGACAGCATTGAAAGAGCACTGGGGTTTATATGAAGAAGGTTTCCGTTTTCATCAAATGCCGCAACCCCTGCCTCAAGGCTGTCAAATACATTTTTTAGTTTTTCCTTTTCGCCCGAAACCTCGCCCAGTGTATTCTGGATAATCTGCGCCATTGTATTAAAGTTTCGTGCCAGAGTTCCTATCTCATCACGGGAGCGAAGTCTAAGTCTGTGGTCATATTTTCCGTCTGCAATCTGGACAGTACTTGAAGTTACGCTCTTTATGGGGTTTGTTATTGCTCTTGCAAGGAAAAATGCCATTATAAGTGCAATTACAAGTCCGACAAGCAGCGACTGAATGATAATTGAAAACTGCATAAAGGACAGAGTTTTCATTTCTTCAAGGTTGTCCTTTATGTAAATTATACAATCATTTTCTCCATCGCTTATATACTTTGCATAGTCAAGAAAGTCTGTGCCGTATGACTGTTTTGCAGATGTTTTTCCGTTCATTGCCGACACAAGATTTGGTGTAAGCGAAAGAGTCTTTATTTCCTCTTCACTCGACGCAAGAATGTTTGCGTCTTTATCAAGGATATAAAAATTTCTTCCGCTGTCAAAGCCGAAAACATTTGCATATGCCGACAAAAGCTGCTTTTGCGCCTGTGCAGAATCCTCATATTTGAGGGCATCTGTCAGTTGGTTTGTAACAGTTCCGGCAAAGCCGTTATCTATATTGGTTGAAAATTCATCTGTGTAAAATCCGAAAACACCGTTCATAAGGAAAATCCCGACGGTGGTCATTACGGAAATCATAAACACTATGAATATAAGTACTAATTTTGAATTCAGGCTTTTGTACAAAACAAAATACCTCCGGTTTCTCTTATCTTAAATCTTTTTGATGCTAAATTATTCCATATAATAACCGACGCCACGCTTATTTTTGATAAATTTCGGGTTTGACGGGTCGTCTTCTATACGTTTTCTGAGTCTTGCAACGGTAACATCCACCGTTCTTTCGTCCCCGAAATATTCGTCATATCCCCATACTTTGTCTAAAAGTGCGTCCTGTCTGTATTTTTTGCCTCTGTTTTTAGCAAGGAATATGAGAAGATCATACTGCTGTTTTGAAAGCGAAATTTCTACTCCGTCTTTCTTTACGCTGTATGAATTTGTATCTATCTCAAGATTATCAATAGTTATAATTCCGCCATCCTGATTTTCTTCATCATTTTCTTTGATAACCGTTTCTCTAGAATAGCGTCTTATATTTGCCTTTATTCTAGAGGTAAGCTCGCCAAGGCTGAAGGGCTTTGTCATATAATCGTCAGCCCCAAGGTCAAGACCTGTTATTTTATCTGTTTCGCCTTCTCTTGCCGTGAGCATTATAATAGGAGTATCAAGTCTTGCTCTGACTCTCCTGCAAATTTCAAAGCCGTCCATTTTGGGAAGCATTACATCAAGGAGAATAAGGTCATATGCTCCCGACAGCGCAAGCGCAAGTCCCTTTTCACCGTCAAAAGCAGCATCTGCATCAAAGCCCTGACGCTGAATGTTATACATAAGTATTTCCGATATATCTCTTTCGTCCTCGACAATAAGTATTTTCTTTTTCTTGTTTTCCAAAAGACTTACCTCCAGAAAAGTTATTTAAAAAGTCAAATTTTTCAGTTGTTTTGCGCCACATTTTCGTTTATGGCACTTGTTTTGAAATTTTCGTATTTATTTATAAATTCAAATGTGCTGTTTAAATACTGCGATGTCTTTTCATTACACATAACGCGGATATTTATTTGTTTTTCCATATTTGGATTTTGAAAATCTATAATGGCATTTCTTATTGCGTCAAAAACAGAATAAACATTTACTTGTGCCGCGTTTTGAGAGTCATTTGCCGTGTAATTATACTGTACGGGAATATATCCGTTTTGCGAAAGATTTTTATATAAATTTTCTTTATCCTGCACCGCATTTAAAATGTTATCAGGGATTGTACAAAGATGTGTTTTTTGTTTTGTGACAAGATTTAAAGCCTTATTTGCCTCATCAAGCTCTTTTACATAATTTTCAACAACACTTTCCTGCGTCATATTTTCAATGTTTTCAACATTTGCCGTAACGCTCAGAGAATGAGAAAAAACAAGCATTTGTCTGACTTGTGCGGGGTTTTGCAAAATATAATCTTTGGTAAGAGAAAATGTAAGTTTTTCGCCTGTTTTATTTGCAACAAAAAGTGTATTTTCAAGCCCCTGAGAATTGTTTGCCTCAACAACAATTCTTATCGTTCTTTTTGCAATTTTTGAAACAGGGTCTGTATTTATGACAGGGGGTTTTGGAGTGTTCTGACCGTCCGGATTTTCAATTTCAGGCGGATCCACTTTCTCGGGTGGATTATTATCAACCGGCGGCACATCGGGCGTATTATCAGGCTCTTTTTCGGGAGCTCTTTCGGGAACATACATTTTGAGAAGCTTTTCAAAGGAAAGAGTTGCCGTATTGTCCCTTACTCTGAACGCATACATTCCTGTTGTCGGGTCGTCATATTCATCACACATAAATCCCAGAACATTTGCAACATCGCGCGCCGGAACATATCTTGTTTCATAAAAGATTTTTGTACGCATACGCATTATTGTTCTATCGTATGTTTCTGCAATATTTTTGCTTATATCAAAGGACAGGTACTGTCCGTTTTTAGTGTTTATAACATAGAATTTATCTACATCATCACTGTATTTTACTGAAACATAAGAATATGATAAAAACAGCGACAGCGGAACATATGCAACACCGCCCGTCACAACAACGGGAGTTGTTTTATGGTTTGCATACGCTAAATCCTGGCGGTAAAGGTTTGGCACTTTATATCCGCCAAATTTATTTTCGTTCATATTGGAATAAACTTCAAATCTTTCGTCATTATACGATGCGAAAACAAAAGGAGACAAAAGTGTTGAAATTACAAAAAGTGTTGCAAAAAAAGTGCAAAAGACTTTTTTAAATGTTTTTTTCATTTCGGTCTCCTTTCAAATTAGATTTGTGTTTTTTTTAGGAAAACCCCCGGCGAGGGTTTTCCTCATTTTGACCGTAAACGGTCAAAATTTCACCTTTCCTGCGCTTTGAAAAGGCAAAGGGATTTCGCCATCTGCGGATGGCCAGCAAGGCGCCGCCTTGGGACCGCAAGCTTTTGTAAAAACTTGACAAAACTAATTATGAGAAAAACGACATCTGTTTTCCCTTCATGACTGTTGTTCCTGTGCTCGGAAGCTTTGTCTTTCTGTATCTTGAAAGTTCTTTAGCCTCCTCGCTGCCATCATCAACAAACGGCGACACAGACACAACTTTTTGTCCCTTCTTTATGGTAAACACAAATACACCCGAAGATGTTCTTGTCACCTTTTTGGTAAGAAGATTTGACGACATCAAAATTGCCTTTGAAGAATCCGAAACAACAAGGAAATCCTTGTGTTCGCCTCTCTTTGAGGTTTCGGGAATAAAGAATATTCCGACTGCCCTTGAGTCTTCGCTATAAGCATTTGTAAGCTTTTTGCGGTTTGTCTTTGTTTCATAAGCCTTCAAAGGAATTGAAACTGCCTTTCCGTTTTCAAAGAAAATTGCAATATTTCCGCTATAATCCTTGGTTGTGCACATAAACACAACTTTTTCGTCATCATTAAATCCGAGTTTCGCGGGAATATAATCACCAAGCGCCGACGGTTTTACCTCATCAAAGTCGCATATTCTCGACTTATAAACCTGACACTTGTCAGTAAATACAACAAGGTCGCAGTCGTTTGTAATAAGTTCGTTTGAAAGGATAACATCGTTATCCTTGAGTTTTTGTTCCTCAACCTTTGCTCTGTCGCTCTTTGGCGGAAGAATTTTCTTAAAATATCCCTCTTTTGTAATGGTTGCAAATACGGGATAATCACTTATAACTTCTTCCTGTTGGAATTCCTCGGGTTTATCATAAAGAATTTCAGTTTTTCTTGGTTTTGCATACTTCTTCTTTATATCCTGAAGTTCTTTTGCAATAAGGTTTTTAACCTTTCTGTCGCTCTTTAATATATCCTTACTTTCGGCAATTTTCTTTTCAAGCTCTTCAGATTCGCTGATTCTGTTTAAAATATATTCCTTATTGAGATTGCGAAGTTTAATTTCCGCAATATATTCTGCCTGAATCTTATCAATATCAAAACCGCCCATAAGGTTAGGAATAACATCTTTTTCCTTTTCGGTTTCTCTTATAATTCTTATTGCCTTATCAATATCAACAAGAAGTTCTTTAAGACCATACAAAAGATGCAATTTATCCTGCATTTTTGACAAATTAAAGTAAATTTCTCTCTTTACGCACTCGCATCTCCACGCAAGCCACTCGTCAATTATGTCTTTTATACCAAGAGTTTTCGGACTTCCTGCAATAAGCACATTAAAGTTACACGGGAAACTATCCTCAAGACTTGTATTTTTCATAAGTCTTGCCATAAGTTTTTCGGGGTCCGCGCCTCTCTTTAAGTCTATTGTAAGACGAAGTCCCTCAAGACCTGTTTCATCTCTTATATCCGAAATTTCCTTTACTTTTCCCTCTTTTGCCATCTGTGCAATTTTATCAATTATTGCCTCAACCTTTGTTGTATAGGGAATTTCAAAAATTTCAATACAGTTATCTTTTTTATTATATGTGTATTTTGCTCTTACTTTAAAAGAACCTCTGCCCGTTTCATAAATTTCGCGCATCTGGTCTTTATCATAAATAAGGTATCCGCCCGTTGAAAAATCGGGCGCTTTTATTATTTCAAGAAGGTCTGCGTCTTCATCTTTTATAAATTCGCAAACCGCATCACAAATTTCACCTAAGTTAAATGAGCAGAAATTTGATGCCATACCAACAGCAATACCTGTATTTGGAGAAACAAGAATATTTGGAAATGCAGTCGGCAAAAGAGCAGGCTCTTTCATTGTGCTGTCATAGTTATTAACCATTTCAACGGCATCCTTATCAATACCCTTGAAAATAGTGTCACAAAAATCATCCAGTCTTACTTCTGTATATCTTGAAGCGGCATACGCCATTTCCGAATAAACCTTACCGAAAGAACCCTTTGAATCAACAAACGGATGCAAAAGCGACTCATTATCCTTTGTAAGACGAACCATTGTTTCATATATAGCCGCATCTCCGTGAGGATTAAGACGCATTGTCTGTCCCACAACATTTGCGGATTTTGTTCGTGCACCGCCCAAAAGTCCCATTTTATACATTGTGTAAAGGAGTTTTCTGTGGGACGGCTTAAATCCGTCAATTTCAGGAATAGCTCTCGAAATTATAACGCTCATTGCATAGGGCATATAATTTTTGCGAAGCGTGTCGGTTATATATTCATCCGTAACAACGGCGGTTATTATTTCTTCCTGTTCCGCTTGTTTCTTCTTTCTCGGCAAAGTTTTTTCACCTCTGTAAAATCAAAATTTAAAAATTATCTTGAACGCACCGGCATTACAAGCTGAAGATAGAATTTATCTTCCTTTTCGTCCTCATCTCTTGCTACAATTACAAGACCTTTTCCGTGTCCGGAAATTTTGAGGAACACTTTTTCATCTTCACACGCCTTGAGCGCATCAATAAGATAATTTTGATTGAAATTTACTTCAATCGGATCGCCTTCCATATAAACAGGAATAATATCATTTATTTTGCCGTTATCTGTTTCGCAGCTTATTTTGAGTTTATCGTTTATAAACTGAAGCTTTGCCGAAGCCTTTAATCTGTCATTTATAAGTGCTACTCGCTCTAAACTTGAAATAAGCGATGCCTTATCAACAACTGCCGTTACTTCATGCTGGGGAAGATACTTTGTATAAATCGGGAAATCGCCCTCAAGAAGACGAATAAGAATATACATATTGTCAATTACAAAAATTATATGCTTATTTGCAAGTTCGCAAGTAACTTCTTCATCGCTGTCATCAAGAAGTCGGAGAAGATTCTGCTGAGCTTTTCCAGGCATTATGAATTTAACGCAAAGCTCTCCATTATCTGTTTTGCTCTTTTCACTTCTTACGGAAATTCTAAAACCGTCAATTGCACAAACTGTCATATTTCCACCGGAAATTTCAAAAAGTGAACCTTTAAGTATCGGCTTTGTATCATCATTTGAAACTGCAAATATAGTTTTATTTATTATATTTTTAAGCTGTTTTCTTGAAATTGAAAAATTAGAGAACCCTTGAATTTCAGGCATTGCAGGATAAGTATCTGCACTTCTTCCTAAGATCTGGAAATCAGCATCTCCTGCCGTAATTTTTATAATATAATTGTCATCAACACTAATTGTAATTTCACCCTGAGGAAGTGAGTGTATAATTGGAACAATCTGTGTATCGGCAATAATTTTTCCTTCCTTTTCAACATTCGCCGAAACACTGGTTCTTATACCTTTTTCAATATCATAGCAGTATAAAAGAAGCTGTGAATCCTTTGCTTCGATATAAATGCCCGAGAGATTACTTTCTGCAGCCTTGCTCTGAGCAATAAGACTTACAGGAGTTATTGCCTTTTCAAATTGTGCCTTGTCAACGGTGAAAATCATTTTTGTATCCTCCATTTTTTTCATATAAAAACAAAAAATTATTATAATGTTAGGTAGTAGTATTAGTAGTAGGGGATGTTTATTATGTGGAAAACTTTGAAAGTGTCTGTATATTCGTTATTTTCTTTGAAAATTTATCTTGAAAAGTCTATGGAAAAGTATGTTGTAAATTTGTGGAAATATGTGGAAAAACACATTGTGTAAAAAGTGGAAAACAAATGTTAATTTGTGGAAAAGTCTGTGGAAATTGTTATTTTAATAAATTCATAATATTCATAACTCTTGCGGGAGTGCAGGAAGTCATTATATTATTCATAAATAAAACATCTGAAATTTTGTTTTCCTCAATGTAAGACAAAGTATTGAACGGGAAAGTTCTTATATCTGCAATATGAATTTCGTCATAGTGAGGTACAAGAAACGGAATAAATGCGTTTCCGTAGGATTCCTTGAAAACAATTATTTTCTTTCCGCTGTTGTTATTTGTCCTGATTTTAGCACACGGAATATCTCCGCCCGTAAATACAAGATAACCTGCAGAATCGGATGAAATATTTTCATAAAGAAGTGTTCCTTTATAGGTAGTTACACCGTCTTGTTTATAATTTGTCATTTCATATGGAACATTCGGGTCATAATATTCAACATAGTCAGGATTATTTAAAAGTTTTTTATCGTATGTACTTGAATAGAATGTTCCAAGAAATCTGTCTATTCTCTTCTTCTCAAACTTTTCAAGTCCCAATGGTTCAAAACCTGCACTCTGTATAAACTGAGTATACGCAAAATATGCACCCAGCGCCGTCCAGTGATGGTCGGACCTGAAATACAAATAATCCCCTTTATTATATCTTCCCGCAATTTTGCTGTATGCATCAACTGCTATAATATCGGGCGACAAATTTGAGTAAATTTCATCTATAAAGGGTTTTTGTCTTCTTCCTACAGTTTCTTTATATTTTGACGGAAGTCCAAACTCAAAGTGTGTCGGTATTACCATATCAAAAACCTTGACATTCGAGGGAAGAGCATTTCTGAAAGAGTTTATTGTATTTGCATAGTCGAGGGCAACATTCTCATTTCCGTAGAAAATTTCAAGCGCCGTGTCGCCTATCATAAACAAAGGTCCTCTCTGCTCGCCCTTTAAATCTTCACTTGTAAGATCGGCATATTCCGACTCGTTTGTAACAATCATCTGAACATACTGAACGGGAATAAATTCTTCGCCCACCTTAAGAGAAGCATTTCCTGTATTTGATTTTTTAAGAGGCTTTAAAGGCTCGTCCACACATTTTTGCTTTTGCCCTGAATTTTCGCCTTGTGTCTGTGCACCGCCATAAATTTTAACATCGTCATATCTTATTCCTCTCTTTGCCTCAAGGTCAAAAGAGAGAGATACAAGATTGTCACGGAACACAAAATTATCAGAATAGTAAAGAGAAAGATTATCAAAAAGTCTTCCCGAATAAAGCTCCTCCAAAGAAACTTTGGGAAATTCGGTTAGTTTTCGGTTTTCAATTTCACTTACTGTTTTTTTGGGAATTATAAAAAACAAAATTCCCATAACAATAATAAAAATAAATAAAAGCGAAATTGTTAAAAGTGTAAAAATTCTGTTTATTATAAATATATTTCTTTTATTTTTCATTTCTTTATTTCAAATTCCTTATAGTTTTTACTGTTTATTACATTTTTCGCACAAACCGTAAAAAACTGTTCTTGTCTGGTCGATTTTAAATGAATGATGCTGGAATATATGCTCTTCAATTCCCGAAAGATACGGGCATGATGCGTGAAAAAGTTCTCCGCATTTTGTACACTTCAAATGAAAATGCTCTGTGCATTTATTTTGCGGAGCATACTGAAAGCACGCCTTTGTTTTGTCAATTGTATATTTTCTGATTAACCCATCGTCTATAAGTTTTGATACGGTTCTGTATATTGTTGCAACGGAAACAGGTGTATTTTCCTGTCTCAGCGCATTTGAAATTTCCTCTACAGTCAGATGAACATTAGGATTTTTTTCAAACACCGAAAGAATAAGTTTTTTCTGCTTTGTGGAATAATTTATGACAAGATTTTTCTGCGTATTCACAATATTACTCCTTTAAAAGAGATTCGTTTGAAATTTTATGTTTCATCATAAGACAAAGTCCCGAATGAATATTTTCTACGGTTATTTCTTCTTCAGCTCTCTGATATTCTCCGTCAAGTGACCATTCCACAGGTTCTTCCTGAATTATTTTTAAACTTTGTGCCGAGAAGAAATCAAAACCTTTTCCCGTATATTTTCCGCTTTGCAAATCAAGTAAAAGCTGCATAAAATCTGCAGGATTTTCGGGTTTTTTTATTAAAATAACTTCAAAAAATCCGTCATTTAAATCAACAGTCTGTTTTGAAAATTTTATAATTCCGCCGCCAACTCGTATAGAATTGCAAATAGCACCGAAAAGATATTTTCCGGAATATTTTTTTCCGTCAGCCTCAAAGGTCATATTATATGCCTTTAAATCACTCAGTTCCTTTATTCCCTCAAGAACATATGCCATATGGCCAAGCGAATTTTTCAAATCCCTCGGAGTTGCATATGAAGTCTTTGTAAAAGCGCCAAAGGATGCGACATAACAAAAAGTTCTGTCATTGAAAGTTCCAACATCAAAATTTACCTTATCGCCGTAAACTATATCTTCACACGCTTTTACAGGCGACAAAGATAAGCCAATTCCGTTTGCAAAGTCATTTGTGCTTCCGCCTGCAATATATCCGACGGGACAGGATATGTTGTTTTGACGCATTCCCGAAATAACTTCATTTAAAGTTCCGTCACCGCCAATGCATACAATAAGGTCCTTGTTTTTTCCGAAAAGCCTTACAATATCGCCACCGCTAAGCTTCATAGTTGTAAACTGAACATTGCAGGTATATCCGTTTATGCAGAATATATTGAGAATATCGCAAAGATAGCGGTTTGCCTTTTTCTGACCGGCAACAGGATTCATAATAACAAGTAAATTTTTTGACAAAGTCGATACCTCCCCATATAATTCTACATTATATATTATACAATCAAAAAGACCAATAAGTCAACACATTTTATCAACTTTTCCCGCCAAAAAGACACAAAAAAACAAATACTTAAAAATATTGCAAATTTTTTTGTTTTGTTGTATACTAAAATAAATAATTTTAATTTTGCAGGAGGTATAAAAATGAAATCAATATATAAAAAGTATATAATTTCCTTTGTTGTCCTTCTTGCAGTGGGTTTTACAAGTATCGGACTTATTACAAGTTCGCTTATTACAAATTTTTCAATAGAGAAAAAAAGAGAGATAATGACCGAGAGTGCAGACTCGGTAAAAGAAACTCTCAGCATTTATCTTGAAGACGGAAAAGTTGATTTGAAAAAGGGCATAAAGGCAAATTCCGCGCAGTTAAAGGAAAATTTTTTGCCGCTTTGCCGTCTTTCCGAGTGTGTAATTCTGGTATGCGACTATAACGGCGTTGTGGTTCTTGAAGTGGGCGACGAAAAACGCGAAATTTCAAGAACTAAAATCAAGGCAAATACTGCAAGACAAATGGTGTCAAATCCCGAGAAATTCAATTACTCAAATCTTGACGGATATTTTGATTTTAACAGATATAATGAAATTGCCCCCATAATTTTTGATAATCAAAAAGACTCGGGGCCGGACGGTTTTGTTATATTTACAACATCTGTTGCAGGTATTAACGGAGTACAAAAGAAAATAGTAATGACTCTGGTTATTTCGTGTCTTTGGATTTTTGCTCTGGCAATAGTTGCAATTCACTTTATTACCAACAGAACAATAACACCCTTAAAGCAAATGAGCGGTGCGGCAAAGAGTTATTCAAAGGGTGATTTTTCGCCGAGGATTGATATTCGCGGAGACGATGAAATTTCCCATCTTGCAAGAGCTATGAATCATATGGCATCCGAGCTTGATGCGTTTGAAAAGTCGAGAAGTACGTTCTTTTCAAATGTTTCGCACGATTTGAGAACTCCTATGACAAGTATACAAGGGTTTATTGACGGTATACTTGACGGAACAATTCCGCCCGAAAAGCAAAGTTATTATCTCAAAATTGTGTCGGACGAAGTAAAGCGCCTTTCGCGACTTGTAAATTCTCTTCTTGATATTTCGAGAATGGAATCGGGAAAAATAAAGATAAATAAGTCAAACTTTGATATTTGTGAAATTGCAAGACTTATTCTTATATCTTTTGAAGAAAAAATAGACGCTAAAAAGATAGAAATTGAATTTGAGGCGCATGATGACCCGTCAAATGTGTTTGCCGACAGAGATGCGATATATCAGATAGTTTATAATCTTGTCGATAACGCAATAAAATTTACAAACGATGGCGGAATGTTGAGAATATCAATTGTACCGCAGGGTGACAAATATAATGTGACGGTATTTAATACAGGCGTCGGTATAAATAAAAATGAACTTGAGGCTGTCTTTGACAGATTTTATAAAACAGATTCGTCAAGAAGTCTTGATAAAACGGGTACGGGCCTTGGACTTTATATTGTAAAATCAAAGCTTGAAGCGCACGGCGAGAGTATAAAGGTTGAGAGTGAATTTGGCAAAAATTGTGCATTTACATTTACTCTTACAAGGGCATCGGGGCAAAAAAGATAAAAGTTAAGGAGATAAAAAATGGCGGAAAGTTCATATATTCTTCCTCTTGAAAGACTTGCAAATCAGTTTAAAAAACTTCCCGGTATAGGAAAGAAAAGCGCATACAGACTTGCATTCCATGTGCTTGAACTAACGGAAAACGAGGCGGGCGAATTTGCATCGGCAATACTTGATGCGAAAAAGAGCGTTACAAGATGCAAAATTTGTCAGAATATCTCAGAGGACAGCGTTTGCGGTATTTGTAAAAGTGCAAAGCGTGATAAGAGAACAATCTGCGTTGTGGAAAACCCCAGAGATGTGAGTGCTATTGAAAGACTCGGGGAATACAGCGGAACATACCATGTGCTTTACGGCGTTATTTCGCCCTTGGACGGAAAGACTCCCGAAATGCTTAAAATTACAGAACTTGTTGCAAGAGTTAAGGAGCTTTCGACGCAATATAACCCGTCTGAAATTGAGGTTATTGTTGCAACAAACCCGAGCGTTGCAGGAGATGCTACGGCAATGTATATATCGAAACTTGTTGAAATTTTCGGAGTCAGGGTTACAAGACTTGCATATGGAATTCCCGTTGGGGGCGACCTTGAATATGCGGATGAACTCACGCTTTCAAAGGCACTTGAGGGAAGGACTCCGGTAATTTAAAAAAATAGAATTCAGCACACCCGAGAGGGTGTGCTGTTTTGTTGGTTTTGTCAAGCTTTTCCAAAAGCTTGCGGTTTCCAAAGGGAGAGCCTTGGTCGCCATCGAGCTGAT
>JAZSLO010000179.1:0-5925 GCA_045535415.1 Eubacteriales bacterium | reverse complement strand
TACTATTACTGCCACAATCAACGTAAGAAACTGTGCAACAAAAAGCCTGTACGACAGGTGTGGATAGAAAATCTTGTACTTGAATATGTAATAGGTATTGTTCAAGACGAAGAACTGTTAGAGTTTATAGCAGAAAATACATATCAGTACTACATAGCACAAAATAGCGACACTTCATATACTGATTCTCTGCAAAAGAGCTTGGCTGAGGTTGAAAAATCAATTTCAAACTTGGTTAGAGCCGTTGAACAAGGCATTTTCAACGAAGCAACAAAGCAAAGAATGGACGAGCTTGATGAACAAAAGGCTGAAATCAAGGCGGCACTTGCTTCGGCAAAGTTAAAAGAAAACTTAGGGCTGAAGAAGGAACATATAGTTTATTTTTTACATCAATTTGCCAACATGGATTATACTGATTTGGAATGTCAGAAACGGCTGATTAAAACCTTTATCAATTCTGTGTTTGTTTATGACGATAAGGTCGTATTAACATTTAACTATTCAGGCGACAACAGAACAATTACACTTATGGAGATTGACGCCGGATTACAGCAGGGCGTTCGACTGCAAAGTGATGTGGCTCACCAAACAAAAAACGGATACTTATGTATCCGTTTTTTTGTTTTATAATTCATAGTACGGGAATCTAACCCGAGAGGGCTTTTTTAAAACAACACAGGCTGAATCTGTGTTGCTTTTTTTGCGTTTTCCATAGTTTCGATAAGTTTATCAAAATCACAAACAAGGCTTCTTGGCTTTTTAAAGGCATCATCCTGATGAAGTGGAACAAAATATACATTTCGTCTTGCAAGCATTCTGCCGAAATTTTCAGCGTTTCCGCATAGTCCGTCATTTGATGCAAGTGCGATAACAACAGGTCTGTCATTTCTCATATGCGCCTTTGCGGCAAGTGTTACGGGGGTATCACTTATTCCGCTTGCAAGTTTTGCAAGTGTATTTCCTGTGCAGGGGCATATACAAAGGCAATCGAGTTTAATTTTAGGGCCAAGTGGCTCGGCATCTGGCAGTGTATGCACTATTTTCTCGCCGCACATATCCTCCACCCTCTCAACAAGGTCTTTTGCCGTGCCAAAGCGTGTGTCTGTTGTATATACATTATAAGACATTATAGGTATGACTTTTTCACCTGTATTCAATATCTTTTCAAGTTGCAAAAGTGCGTTTTCCATATTGCAAAAAGAACCGCACATGGCAAAGCCTATCATTTTGTCACCGCCTTTTCGGATAGTATATTAAGTGCCGTTTTACAAAGTATTTCTCCTGCCGTAACAGGTGCTGTCTTTCCCGGAAGTGACAGTGCCCATATAACATTGAGATTTGCTTTCTTCGCGCTTTCAAAGTCAACACCGCCGGGTTTTGATGCAAGGTCAATTATCAGTGCACCTTTATCTATTTTTGAAAGAAGATTTTCTGTCAGGAGTGTTTTGGGGATTGTATTGAATATAACATTACACTCGGGCAAAACATCCTCGACTTTATCAGTATGAACCGGCAAATATCCAAGGCTTTCAATTTTTGCAAAATCGCTGCATTTTCTTGCTGAAGCATATACTTTTGCACCAAGGCTTTTAAGAAGTCTGCAAAGAACTTTCCCGATTCTTCCGTATCCCATAACAAGACAGGTTGAGGCATTTATTGTCTTTGGGATTTCATTTATCGCTATTGCCAGTGCGCTTTCGGCAGTCGGAATTGCATTTGCAATCTGAAATTCTTCTCTATCATAATAGTCTTCCATTTCAAAGCCGTATTCTTTCGCTATATCACAAATTGCACCTTTACTCTTTCCGCAAAGCACCAATGTATTTTTCTCAAGGCTTTCAAAAAGGCATTTTATTTTAAGTGTATCTTTTGACAGAGGCATATTTATATTTTCCCCGTCATTGCACGATGGAAGCGGAAGTATTACCATTCCCGCGCCCGCTGTCGCATCGGGCATATATGTACACCTTGTGCATTTGCCGACATTACCTTTATATTCATCAAAACCGTAAAGCGCAACCTCATATCCCTCGCTCGACAGCTTCTTTCCGCAGAAAACCTGCCTTGCATCTCCGCCGATTATTGCAATTTTATAATCTCTATCCATAAACAAATCATTCCTTTTTAGTTTTAGTGTATAATATGAGAGCGGTTTTGTAATTGTGATTGATACACTTTAAATGATTTTTTTATTTTTAGCTCTTTGCACTTGTATTTTTTTTATAATGTGGTAAAATGTAGAAAGAAAATATATGATACACTTTTTTGGAGGATTACATATGAAAATCACATGGCTCGGACAGGCAGGTCTTTTATTTGAAACAAATGACACTAAAATAATAGTTGACCCCTATCTTTCGGACAGCATCGAAAAAGTAAATCCAAAAAGTAAAAGAAATGTTCCCGTTGACGAATCATTTCTCAAAATAAAGCCAGACATTCTCATTCTTACGCACGACCACCTTGACCACACAGACCCTGAAACACTTCCCTTTTACATAAATGAAAATACAAGTGTAACGGTTCTTGCCTCAAGTGGCGCGTGGGCAATTGCCAGAAAACAGGGCGGCAGCAACAACTATGTTTTGTTTAATGAAAATACCGTCTGGACACACAAAGATATTGCTTTCACAGCCGTCAAGGCTTGTCATTCTGACCCGTTTGCAATAGGTGTTATAATTGAGGCTGAGGGTAAAACTTATTATGTTACGGGTGACACTCTTTACAACAAGGGCATTTTCAAAACGCTTCCAAAGAAAATTGACTATGTCTTTTTACCGATTAACGGAAAAGGTAACAATATGAATAGCATAGATGCCAAAAAGTTCTGCGAAAAAATAAAGTGCAAGGCAATACCCCTGCACTGCGGACTTTTTGACAACATTGATATGAACACATTCGGTTACAAAAACAAGGTTGTTCCCGAATTTTACAAAGAAATTAAGCTTTAACCCCGAAAGGACAAACCATAACTTATGCTCGAAACATTTTTTGCAACACTCTCACCCATGCTTTATATGCTTATGTGCATACTTATCGGATTTGTATGCAACAAAATGCATATTGTTCCCGAAAACTCCGCAACAGTTTTATCAAAACTTGAAAACTTCTTTTTCGTGCCTGCTCTTATCATAAACACATTTATGAAATACTGCACGGTGCAGTCAATAAAAAAGCAATACACCCTCATTTTATACTGTCTTATAGCACTTGCTGTTGCACTTATAATTTCAATTCCATTATCAAAGGTATTTGAGAAAAAAGACGAATATCAGAGAAACATTTACAAATATGCCCTGACATTCGGAAACTTTGTATTTATGGGAAATGCCATAGTTCCTCAGATACTCGGTGACAGTGCACTTTACGACTATATGCTCTACATTCTGCCCCTTAATATTGCAATTTACACATGGGGACTTGTAATTCTTATACCAAAAGGCAAAAGTGAAAAAAGTGCGTGGAAGAATCTTTTTAACCCCGTGTTTTACGGAATAATAATCGGTGCATTCCTCGGTCTTACGGGCGGTATAAACTATTTGCCCGAATTTATCAAGACAACAATTAGTGCCTGCGGCAACTGTATGGCTCCCGTTGCAATGATTCTGACAGGATTTGTTATAGGTCAGTACAATTTCTTTTCTCTTATCAAAAACAAAAAAGTATATGTTGCATCATTCTTAAGGCTTATTGTTATCCCGATAATCTTAATCGGCATTTTATATCTTTTAAAAGCCGACGACACAACGCTTATTATGACGCTGTTTGCGTACGCAACACCACTTGGAATAAACACCGTTGTATTCCCTGCGGCATATGGAGGTGACACAAAGACGGGCGCTTCAATGGCTATGATTTCAAATGTTTTGTCAATGGTAACTCTTCCTTTGATGTTTGCGCTTTTAAAAGCGTTTTTAGGGTAAAACATAAAACAAAATCCCGACGAAATATCGTCGGGATTTTTTGTTTTATATTAGAGAGTAATTGTACATTCAAGGTTTTCGATAAGAATTTTATGTTCTCCCTTATTGACTTTTGTTTTCATATCTACATCAATATATGTGAAATCTTCGTCGGAGAGTGTAAATTCAACTGTCTTTTTATTACCGGGTTTCAAATACACTTTATCAAATTTGCGAAGTTTCTTTACAAAAGGTGTTATGGGGCAACACATCATTTTAATAAACAAAAGAACGCTTTCGTTTATTTCAAATTCTCCCTTATTTTCTACATTTACATTTACTTTAACTTTTCCGTCATCAAGAACTTTTGCTTGGAGGTCTGAATATTCGATTGTTGTATACGAAAGACCGAAACCGAAAGGCATCCACGCATTTGGTGATGAAAGAACATAGTCTCTTCCGGGTGTGTCAGGGCTTCCGTGACGCTTATAATACGAACCTCTTGCGGTTACCTTATAGTTATAATAGCAAGGAAGGTGTCCCACAGAATGCGGGAATGAGAATGTGAGTCTTGCACTTGGAGACTTATCACCGAATATGAGGTTTGCAAACGCATATCCGTTTTGCTCGCCGCCACCCCACGAGAACATAAAGCCGTTTACCTTTTCCACTTCATTCTCAATAGCATAAGGTCTTCCTGCATACATTATAAGAATTGTGGGTTTGCCAAGTTTTATTATTTCATCAAAAAGTCTTTGCTGTGAGGGCATAAAATCAAGGTTATGTCTATCGTATCCTTCGCCGCAGGTGATTTCTTTATTATTGAATGCACCGCCGCCGATATCACCGCCTGTATCTGTACTGTCACCAAGACAGAGAAAGACGATATCCGACTCTTTTGCTTTTTGTACCGCCTCATTTATTGACTCATCGGTACAAGTTATATGACTGCATCCTTTAGCATAAAGCACTCTGTTTTCACCAAGGCGGTCTACCATACCGTCATAGAAGCTCACGCAATTTTCTTTTGCTCCGATATAGTTTCCAAGATACGAATGTTTTGCGTTATTTCCTATAACCGCAACTTTGCCGATTTTATTTTCGTTAAGAGGAAGAATTCCGTCATTCTTGAGAAGAAGTATTGACTGCTCATCAATTTCTCTTGACAAATCCTTTGCCTCTTGGCTATTCATTTTTTCTCTTAAATTCATATCTGAGAAAGGATTATCGAAAACTCCATATTCAAACTTGAATTTCAATATGCGAAGAACAGCCTCGTCAATGAGCTTTTCATCAATTTCGCCGTTTTTAACGGCATTTCTGAAGTCTTCGCCATAGCCCTTCGGGTCGGGCGCTTCAATATCAAGAGTTGCATTGATTGCCATTTTACCTGCATCAAGAAAATCTTTTGCTACAAACTGGAAGTCTCTTAGCATATGCACTCCGCCCCAGTCGGAAATAATTGTTCCGTCAAATTTGAGTTCGTCTCTCAAAATATCTTTTAGATACTTTTTTGATGCGTGAACAGGCTCTCCGTCAACTTCGTTATATGCCGGCATCACCGATGCAACACCTGCATCAATACACTTTTTAAAAGGCTCAAGCAATACTTCTCTTATTTCTCTCTCGCCAATATGTGCGGGTGCTAAATTTATTCCACCCTCTGGCATACCATATGCAACAAAGTGCTTTGCCGTTGCAGCAACGCCTTTTTCCTGAATACCTTTTACATATTCTACGCCCATTTCACCTACAAGATACGGGTCCTCGCCGTAGGCTTCCTGCCCTCTTCCCCATCTGTTTTCTCTCGGGATATCAACATTCGGTGCAAAAACCTGTCTTATGCCAACAGCGTTACATTCATCGCCGATAATTCTTGCCATTTTTCTAACAAGTTCTTTATTAAAGCTTCCGCCGATCCCTGCACACTGCGGAAAAGCGGTGGCTCTGTTATCAAAAAGTCCGTGAAGTGCCTCAAATGTAATAATAAGCGGAATTCCAAGTTTTGTTTTATTAAGATAAT
>JAZSLO010000113.1:0-12096 GCA_045535415.1 Eubacteriales bacterium | reverse complement strand
AAAACGTGGTTTCCGAGAAAAATCTCAACATTCATTGAAAGCGCCTTGTCAATGCCCTCAAGGAATTCATCGCGGGCTTGTATCGTGCGGTTTTCTTTTTCAAGATACTCGCGAGACAGGGTGTTAATCCCTGCACCGCCGTGCATTCCTGCAAGGAATGTATCTTTTCCGTCTGTCACATCAAAGAAAAACGACATAGTTCCGTCTGTATGACCGGGGGTTGAAAGGCAGAGAATTTTTGTGTTTCCAAGCTTTATCACATCGCCGTCATTCAAAAGAACATCTGGAACAAACGGGCTCATTTTCTCAACGCCGAAAAGAAAGCTCCAGGATGTATTCTCTTTGCCCGTAACCATCTTCTCGTCATCTTTTCCGACATACACCTTTGCATCGCAAAGCTCAAGAAATTCATTCACCGCACCTGCGTGGTCATAATGACCGTGAGACAAAAGAATAATCTTTATATCCTTTACATCAAAGCCAAGCTCTCTTATATTCTCAGTTACTATATCAAAATATTCAGGCATTCCCGCATCGAGCATTATAAGTCCTGCACCCGTATCAATAATGTGAGTTGAAGCAGGATGTGTTCCCACAAAATAGATATTTCCAAATACTTTTCCTGGTTTTATATAAACTTTATTTTCCATTCTTTGCACCTCTTTGTAAAATATTTTATTGCAAAGATATTTTAAACCACATTCCACAAATAGTCAAGGCTGATGCTCAATCTCTCAATTTCTTTTTGTGTCGGATCATCAATTGCACTTGAATTTTTGATTGCATCAAAGTACATTTCCTTTACGCTTTCATCTTTTGACAATCCGATTTGGCATATATTTGACGGCATATTATATTTTTTCATAAGCGAGAAAAGAAAATCATTGTTACTCTCCTCGCCGTTATAGTGATTCTGGAGCAAAAGTCCGACACCCACAATTTCGCCGTGAAGGTACTGTCTTGCCTCATTAAAGAACATTTTTCTTGTTGAATCATAGAACTTATGACCAAGTGCCGTCTGATTTGAGCCGCGGGCAATACCGCTTATAACACCCGTTGTTGCAAAAAGAGTGAACAAAACTCTCTCAAAAGTTTGCGTGACTTTGCCGTTTTCCATATCGGAAATACATTCCTCTGTAAGATTGCAAAGCACTTCAAACGACTTTTTTGAAAGGACATATGCCCAGTCAAGTCCGAGAGGAAAGTCTGTTGTTTCGTCATTACATCTCTGCTTTATTTCCACAAATTTTGCAAGTGCATCAAAAACTCCTGCAAGCAGTAATCTCTTTGGCTGGGTAATTATTATTTCGGGGTCAACAAGAACCGCATCCACTTCCCATTCAAAGTGGCAGCTGCCAATAGTTCTTCCCTCGGGCGAGTAGCACACCGAAAGAGGAGTATAGCATGCGCAGGTTGCACTTGATGTTGGAATATTTATTATGGGAAGGTCTGCATAATGTGAGCACAGCTTTGCAAAGTCCATAATAACTCCGCCGCCGACACCCACTATCACATCATAACCTTCATTTTTGCAAAGCTGGGCAATATCCTTTGCCGCCTCGTGACTGCAAGGCCCATCATGGCACACAACTGTATACTTTTTACACTTTGTTTCAAGGCTCTTTTTAATTTTTTCCTGTGTAAGAGAAAGCGAAGTCTTTCCGCCGACAACAAGAGGCGATTTTCCAAGCCTGAGCACTTCATCGCCAATGGTATTTATTATTCCATTTTCCTGAAGATATCTTCCGCTTCCTATTCTGAATGATTTTTCTTTAACCGGCATATTTTTTGCCTCCTGTTATTTACTTTCTTTAATTTTAGTGCTATAATACTTACAAGTCCATAGGAAATATTGGCAAAAATTTTAGAAATATTGCGGTGATAATATGAATTTTAACGCATATGCCGACGGGAAAGAAAATTTGAACGGTGTAACGCTTGTTAGTGCAGGGCACATATTTGCAAAACCAAAAAGGCAGATTTTCCGTCCAAACGGAAGAGATGACTGGCTATTATTTTACATTGCAAAGGAAAGTGAGACTTTTTTTCTTGATAAAACACAGGTGGGAAAACAAGGCTCATTTATAATTTTCGCACCCGGACAAAAACAGCATCACATTTATGGGGGTGACAAAACTGCAGAATTTTATTATGTTCACTTTGAATGTGAAAGCCTTGACACATCACTTTTGACTTTGACTCTGTATGATTTGCCGCTTTCAAGACGCATATGCGACACCTTTGAGGAAATTATCGAGGAGACACTTCACAAAAGACCTTTGTATGAAAAGGTGTGCCTGAGTAAATTTTTCAACATACTTTATACGCTTGAAAGAGATATTTTATGTGATACACATCCCGACAAAGAGAATTTTGAAAGGATTGCAAAGGCAATCTCTCATATGAACAAGTTTTATGACAGTGATTTTTCCCTTGACGACTATGCAAAAATTTGCAATATGAGCAAATTTCATTTTATAAGAGTGTTTGAGAAAATCGCAGGCACCTCCCCTCTTGAATACAAAAACAACATAAGAATGCAGCACGCACTTGAGCTTTTGCTTGAAAAAAGGCTTTCGGTTGAAGAAATAAGTCAGAAAGTCGGGTTTTCAAGTGCATCATATTTTTCGCAAAGCTTCAAAAAGAAATATATCCTCTCGCCAAAACAGTATCAGATACAAAATTCATAACGCAAAATTTCCCCTTGCACTTAAAGTGCAGGGGGAAACTTGTTTTTATTTTAAAATTCTGTCGGATTTTTGTAGTATTTCAAGGTTTTCTCAATCCAGTAGGAATACTTTGTGTCAGGCGAATATTTTTCAAGACTCTTAAATTTGTCATACATCTCGATGCCGTCGGACGCATCGTGCCAGGTATCCGCAAAAACAAAGTCTATCTGCTTTTGCGTTATTCCCGTTTTTGCAAATTCAAAAGCGTCGCCGTTTACAACAATTATCTTATCCTTGTTTTCAAACTGCGGCAAAATATATTTTTCAAATATATCAATAACCGCCTTATCCTTTTCCACGATTGTCACTGTTCTTACATTTTCCTTAAGACTTGCCATATAAGAAAAATATGAAAGTCCAAGTCCGTAGGTTACAACATTTCCAAAACATTCATTAACAGCGGGAAGTGTTGAATTTATTTCGTGAGGTGTGACCGTCATCCATTCCCTGCCGTTTTGCAAAACTGCAGGGTACACAAACTCTTCTTCAAAAAAACATATTTCGGGAATCAGAGTTCCGTCGCACAGCAGTGTCGGCTCATCTTTAAGAAAAGCCTCATACGGTTTTATCTTCTGATACCGCATTTCCCAATCCCCCATCTTTATTTCGGGGATTTTTATATTTCTATAAAATGCGTCATTTTTATACTTTGTGGCATCCTCTAAGTGAACCATCCTTAATATGCGCTTGTGGAACATTTCCTTATCTTCTGCGCTGTTTTGTACATCAAAGCCGAGATAAACACCAAGGAGCGATGCAAACGCATATTCCCTTTGCTCTTTATCCATACCAAATGCAATTTCGTCAACCATATCCTTTGTTATTGCATCGGGCATAAGATTGAGATAAAGCGACAGCTGCCGAAGTAACTTTGCGTTCTGCGATACAATTTTATTGTCAATTTTTCTCATAATTTCCGCCGTTTCTTTTTTGCTTTTTATTGGTTCTATTGTAGCACAAAAAAGCGGAAATTTCAAGTTTAACCCTTTATCGCTTTTGCAAGTTTCAAAAACAAATCATCTGCGTATTTGTATGTTGACAACCAAGCAATTGTCTTATCTTCAAGACCTGCCCTTTCTTTTACAAGATTCTTTGCATCCGAAACTTCAAAGAAATTTGCCGTGTATGTCCCCGCCTTATTCGGAATACCCGTGAACTCTGCAATGTCAAGACTTTCAAGACTTGTTCCTTTGGGGCGAAGTTCTATATGCGTGTGCGCTCCTGTGGAATTTCCTGTACTTCCCATAATTCCAAGCTTGTCGCCGGTCTTTATGCTCTGCCCTGCTTTGACGCATACACTCCCCTTTTTGAGATGCCCGTAGTATATGCGTCTGCCGTCAGGGAGAAGCTGTCTTATGTAATACCCAAAGCCATTCGCTTCAAAAGGTGTTGCATCAACTGTGCCGTCGGCGATTGCATAAACATTTATATCTTCAAGTCCCACAAGGTCAAGTCCGCCGTGATACTGTTTTATACCGCCGAGTGTTCTGTAACCTCTCGGGCTTGTGACCTTGAATTTTCCTTTAAAGCAACTAATCATTGTTATTACCCTCGCTTTTTATTCTTGCCGCATCAACAAGTCCCTCGCCTATAATATAGGCAATCATCGAACTTCCTGCGGTGATAACTGCCACCACCTGCTCAATTGTAAGGTCAGGCACACCGAAAGCAACAAGAATTGTTGTTATAAATGTAATAATCGCCGCCCAGAATTTTCTGCTTGTAAGCTTTTGTTTCCAGTTGATTTTCATTTTTTCTTACCTCTTTTAAATTCAAATTTTTCCGCTATATTTTCCGATACCTTGATAACACCGAGCGCTCCGCCCTCAACTCCGAAGAAAGCAAAAAACGGCTCAATGAGTGCATCAGGTACAGCCTCGTATTTCCAGAAGGTGACTATCATTGTTGTCGTAAACAAAATCATTGTCGCAAACATTAAAATGATAATTTTCTTTGAAAACTTCAAAGGCTCTTTTGTCTTTTTCTTTGCCATATGTACTCCTTTCAGGTGTCAATTTCAAGGTCTTTTATTTCGTCATAAATTCTGTCGATGAAGGAGTTGCCTTTGAGTGCTTTGTATGCCTCGTAAAGCATTACAAAATTCTCGTATTCGTATTGACGGATTATCCCCTTGTCCTTATTGTGATAGTAAATTCTCAGCATCTCGCTTCTCAGCTGACACTTTGTGCCCTCGGAGATTTTTCGGATACTCGCACATACAGGAACAATAACGCCTATCAGAACACCTATTTCACCGACAAATATGGCGATATCAGATAGTGTCACTTTCTTTCGCACCGCCCTTTGCTTTTTCGTATTCCTCGAGTGTTGCGTCACGAAAACTCGAGGTATCTGCGCCAAGCCCGAGGTGAACAGTTTTAGCATAGCACTTTCCGTCTGTTATGTATGCACCCTCATCGGCCTTTAAAGTATAAAGTGTATGTCCTTTTACAATTCTTTCAATTACCTGCATAACTTTTCTCCTTTACTTATTTTCATCCGGCCACACTGTCCAGCCCTTGATGTTTGCCTCGTCAACTTTTGTCTGAAAAGCACCAATGCCAAACTCGGCATCGTATTTTGCTTTATTATCACCGTTTTTATCAAACTGTATGGTCGGATTTCCCGAAACGCTTCCAAGACCGTCAAATATTGAATTTATACTGTCAGGCGTTAAATCAGGGCAAAAGTAAAATGAAATCTGACCGCCCGAGGAGCATCTTACAGAGCCTTTTTCAAATCTTATATTTTTAAGCTTTGGGCTTTCGTTAAATGCACCTTTAAAGTTTTGCGCCGAGGGAAGATTTATATATTCAATAGTTTCAAGCTCGGGACAACATATAAAGGCATAATTTGCATTCGGTACGGTATAGCTTTCAACTCTGCCGACCTTTTTAAGCTTTGCACAGGTATGAAAAGCCGCTGTCATATTGGTACACTGCGAAAAATCAACCTCAGGCGCAATAACTAAATTTTCACACATATGAAACATTCCGTATGCCATCGTTGGATACAAATGATATTTTGGATAGATATACTTGTCCGTGCTTCCGCCAAATGAATTTGTCTTGATATTTCCAGGAGAGCCGTCCATTCCCTGATAATTTTCACGCATACCGTTTTCCTGAAATGTGTCCCAGAATGACATACTATCCGCAACTTTCTGTGCCTGAGACAAAGCGCCCTGTGCCCTGTCAGCATTTGCTATTGCCAGCTCCACGCTCTGACTTGCGTTATATGCATAATTTTTTGTTTGCTCATTTTTTGCCGTGATATCCGCTTCAATTCTTGAAAACTCGCTCAGCTGTTCGTGGGTATATTCTATGCCTTCACCAATGCTTTGTCCGACAAAAAACACTGCACTTTCACTATGCCACACAAGACTCAAATCCTCATTAAAAGCACGAATCTGCACCGTGAGATTTTCACCGTGGCTCAAAATACCGTTTCTGATATTCCACAAAAGATTTACGGCTTCTCCGTCCTGACTTATACTTTTTTCAAGCTCAATCGAACAACCCGCCTCTTTTATATCAAGCTTGAAAAACAAGGAAAAGAGTTTTTTGTCGCTTATTTCAAACACTCTTGTCTCAACAAGATTATCGTTTTCAAAGCCTATAATTTTTTCGCTTTGAGGTATACACACCTCTCTGCCCATAACTTTTATCATTTTTAAGTTCCTTTCTTTACAAAAATAAAAATGCCCGAAAAGCAGTATCTGCCCTGTGCATCTGTCGCTTTGCTTTGGAGAGACAATGCTTTCGGGGTTTATATGATACCGCCTTTTCGGGCGTAAAAAATCCGCTTTATGCGTTTTTCAAAAACTTCTGTCGGTTGTTTTTGCAAGTTTATTATAGCACAAATGTTCGTTTTTGTCAATTGACAAAGTAACCAAAAATTAAAGGACTTTGAGAAAAATTTTCTCAAAGTCCTATTTTTTATGCATTTTTTGGAAGTTCGGTAACTAAACCTTTGTCCTGAAGATGCTCGGAATATGCATATTCTAAAAGTTTAAATTCCAAAGTTTTGGAATCGTATTCGACAACAGTAACAGAGGCATTTGGCACCCACTTTATGTCAACAATCTCACATAAATCTCTGTTTTGCCATTTGCATCCGAGTGCTCTTATGGGTGTTGCATGGGAAGTTATAAGTATTGTTTTCCCACCGTTTTCTTTTACGATTTTTTCAACCTGTGCAGTCACTCTGTCGTACAGATGTTTTACGCTTTCGCCGCCGGGACAGGTAAATGTGCCAAGGTTATGTTTCCAGCCGTGGTGCTCTGTGGGGTAGTTTTTTTCAATATCGTCAAAACGCATTTTCTCCCAATTGCCGCCGTTAATTTCACGAAGTCCCTCGCACTTTACAATTTCAATATTTCTTCCCTCTGTAATATGCAGAGCCGTTGAATGAGCCCTCAAAATATCACTTGAAAAGCATATATCAATTTTTGTGTCCTTTAAGAACTCTGCCGTACAACTCGCCTGCTTGTGACCAAGTTCTGTAAGGTCGGAATTGAACTGTCCGTGAAATTCGCAAAGCAGATTGCCCTCTCCTTGCGCGTGGCGGACAACTATAAGTTTTGTATCCATAAATTAAAATTCCCCTTAAGTCAACATTCATCCGCGTTGTAAAGAATAGATTTCATTGCAACCGTAAGACGCACATCCTCAGGAGTAAACCCTGCATTTGCGAGAGCCAATGCACTTTCTCCGTATGCAATTCTTGGTGTATTGTTTTCGCCCGATAGATGCGCTAAAATTATCTTTTTTGTTCCGTTTTTCACAAGTTCCGGCAAAAATGACGCACACACCTTATTTGACAAATGCCCTTTATCCGACAAAATTCTTTTTTTGAGAATATATGGATAAGGTCCGTTTTTAAGCATTTTTTCATCGTGATTTGACTCAAAAACAACACATTCACAGCCAAGAAGCGCCGATTTTACATTTTCGCTTATATAACCTATGTCCGTTGCAATACCGACACACTTTTCGTCGTCAAAACAAAATCTGTAAGCGACAGAGCCTTTTGAATCGTGAGGTGTCCCGAAAATTTTTGCTTCAATATCCCCCACTCTTACGCTTTCACCGTCATTTTTAATTATAAAATTTGCGTTTTCTTTAAGAGATGCCGGTAAAGTGTCAAATGAATCCTTGTTTATGTATATCGGCACATTTATATGCTTTATAAGAACATCAAGGCCTCTTATGTGGTCGGAATGTTCGTGTGTTAAAAATATTGCCTTGATATTTTCAATACCAGTGCCGAGTTTTTTTAGCGCAAGGCATATATTTTTGTAGCAAACACCGACATCCACGAGGATTTCCGTGTCATTGCTCTTTACATATATGCTGTTCCCCGAGGAACTTGAAAACATTGGTTTTACTGTATACATTCTTCACCTTAAAACAAAAATCCAAAAATTTTATTGAATAATGCCGAATCTTTCAAAAGCAAAAGATAAATATAGTCGCATATTATTGTGATTACAAAAGGAAAACTCAAAAGCGCACTTATTTTAACACCTTTTTCAAAGGTTTTTATTCTTTTTTCGTCTTTCCCATCATTTTTGAGAGCCTTGCACCTTATATGAAAATATATAAAAATGCAAAGCGACAAAATTGTAATTATCTGATATATCCCCATTATGGGATAAAACATAATTTTATTTGCAAATATGTACACCCCTGCAACAATAATCAAAACAAATAATGTGGCAAGAGCATATTTGATTTTTTCTTTTTTGCTCATATCTTTTTCCTTACAAAAGGTTATCAACACAAACGCAGCCGTGTTTTCTTATGCCCAGAACATAAACATTTCCTTTGCCGAAAACATCTTCAAGCGAATCCTTAAACTCGCAAAGTCTGTTTTTGGGAACAAATGACTGTATAGTTCCGGCAAATCCGCCGCCGTGAAGTCTGACAGCGCATTTTTGCTCACCATAGAGAACACTTTTTGCAATTGCGATTGCAAGTGTTATTCCCTGCTCTTTTGGATTTTTATCGGAATACATATTCTGCAAAAACATCGCACTTGAAATTCCTGACTGATTTATGCAAGATAGAAATTCGTCAAGATTATCATCTGAAAGTGCCGCTTTTGCTCTTTCAACTCTCTCGTTTTCATCATAAAAGTGCAAAGCTCTAAGGAAACATCTGTCGCCAAGTGTTTCTCTTATATTTTTTGCATTTTGGAGAAGTTTTTCCTTTGAACTCTCTCTTAAAACGCTGACACCGAGATATTTCGCACAAGCCTTCATATCAGAGGGCACACTTGCATAATCTTCGTTCAGATCTGCGTGGTTACCGCCTGTATTTGTAATGCAAAGGCAAAGACCATTTTTCTCAATATCAAATGGGATTCTCTCAACCTTTACATTTTCGCCGTCCTCAAAATCAATATACACAAATCCACCCGCACTGCAGGCAATCTGGTCCATAAGTCCGCAGGGTTTTCCAAAATGTGTGTTTTCCGCATACTGCGAAATTTTTGAAAGCGTTACAAAATCGATTTTACCGTCATTATAAAAGTGATTTATGAGTGTGCACACCATAATTTCAAATGCGGCAGAGGACGAGAGTCCCGAGCCTTTTAATACATTTGATGCAGTATACGCACAGAAAGAACCTGTATTAAAGCCTCTCTTTTTGAACCCGTCAAGCGCACCTCTTATTATTGCACTTGATTTATATTTTTCACCCTCAATGATTGTTTCACAGGAGGAAACTTCAACGCAGTCCTCATCAAAGCCTTTTGACAAGATTCTTGCATAGCCATCATTTGTTTTAACAGCCGCACACACAATGTCAAGGCTAACCGACGCGCACATAACTTTACCTGCGTTATGGTCTGTATGGTTTCCGCAGACTTCGCTTCTTCCCGGAACTGAAAAAAGTTTCACATCAGCATTTTTTATAATTTCGCCGAAATTTTCTTCAAGACCATTCGCTACTTCAATGTATCTTTGTCTTTGAGCATTTATATCACAATTCTCGCCGTAAAGTTCAAAAAACGCCTTATCATACTCACCTTGAACGATTGCGTCTTTAATATTTGCACAAGTCATTGTTATTCTCCCAAAAATTCAAATCTCAGTCCTTGAAAAATGCAAGGAATGCCTTATACGCTTCATATACATCCGCCTTTGATACTACCTCGCAGGGTGCGTGCATTGCAAGAACGGGAACGCCTATATCAATTGTATCAATATTGAGTTTTGACAAATACATAGCAACAGTTCCGCCGCCGCCCTGGTCAACCTTTCCAAGTTCGCCCGTCTGCCAGATAACATTATTTTTATCAAGAACATCTCTTATATATGCCACAAATTCTGCATGTGCATCATTCGTTGAGCTCTTTCCTCTTGAGCCTGTGAACTTTGTAACGCAAACTCCTTTATTTATATATGCCGAGTTTCTTGCTTCATAAACCTCTGCAAAATTCGGGTCAAAGCAAGCGTTTACATCAGCCGAAAGGCACTTTGAATTTGCATACATTTTTCTTGTATTTGCGCCCTGATTTTCACACATTTCCTCTAAAATGTGGCAGAATGCATCCGACTGCATACCTGTGTTTCCGTCGCTTCCTGTTTCTTCTTTATCTGCAAAAATAGTAACTATTGTATGCTCGGGAGTGCTCTCTGATGCGTCTGCAATCGCAGTCAGAATAGGATATGCACAAACTCTGTCATCGTGTCCGTAGGCGCAAATCATACTTCTGTCAAAGCCAACGTCTCTCGCCTTCTGTGAGGGAACAAGACAAAGCTCACTCGACAAAAGGTCTGCTTCTGTTATACCATAAGTTTCATAAAGAAGATTTAAAACATTAAGTTTAATCTTTTCGTTTACCTTTTCGTCATCATAGGGCATACTTCCGCAAAGTACATTTAAAATTTCGCCCGGAAATGCCTGTCCCATAGTCTTTGTGCCCTGGTCTTTTGCAAGATGCGGAAGAAGGTCGGTTATATAAAATACGGGGTCTGTATCCTTTTCACCAATACAAATATCAACCTTTTCGCCATTCTTCTTCACAACACATCCGTGAAGTGAAAGCGGAATTGTTACCCACTGGAATTTCTTTATTCCGCCATAGTAATGAGTCTTGAAGAAAGCCATTCCGCCCTCTTCGTAAAGCGGATGCTGTTTTAAGTCAATTCTCGGGCTGTCTACATGCGCTGCCGCAATATGAAGTCCCTCTTCAAGGCTCTTTTTACCGACAGTTATAATATAAATTGACTTTCCTCTGTTATTGAAGTAAACCTTATCCCCTGCCTTATATTTTTTGCCGTATTCAAAGGCAGAAAAGCCTTTGTTTTCAAGGAATTTCACCGCATATTCAACGCTTTGTCTTTCGGTTTTACATTCGTCAAGGAATTTTTTATAATCTTCGCAATACGAAAAGACCTCTTTCTTCTGCTTTTCGTCATAAATTTCATAAGCATTTTCACTTTTAAGAAAAAGTTTTTCGGACAGTTCCTGTCCCTTTGTCTTCTTTTCCATTTTTATTCCTCCGATAAAGAATTTTTATCAAAATAAAGTTCAAGATATTTATTTTTTGCGTTATTTACTTTTTCAACATATTCGCGCGTTTCTTTATACGGAATATTCACAAGTATTCCGTCTTTTGCAACATCTTCATCGCGAAGCCATTCATTTACCCTGCCTCTGCCTGCATTATATGCCGCAAAGGATGTATCCCAGTTAGAGAATTCCGTATAAAGAAGGCTTAAAAACAAACTTCCGCAACGGATATTTATTTCGGGATTATACAAAAGGTCGGGGTTATCTCTTTCAATATCGTCCTTTGTGCAAAGCCACGCGTATGTATCGGGTGTCACCTGCATAAGACCAACCGCCCCTTTTTCCGAGACAGCATCGCTCTTAAAATTGCTTTCGGTCTTTATAACCGCATATATTATTTCCTTTGGCACCGAATACTTTTCACTGTACTTTTCAACAAGGTCCTTATACTCAAGCGGATATGCCTTTTCAAGCACCACATTTTCAATACCCATCCATATGCTTCCGATTATTGCGGAAATTATGAGTATTGTTATAATCACTAATGTTTTTCTCATAACAAATCCTTTAATATGTTTCTTTAAGAATTTTTTCTATAAAATCTTTGCACTCTTTTTCAAACTCGCATACGCTTTTGTTATTTTCAAGAATAAAATCGCACTTTTTCTTATAATACTCGTCGCTCTGCTGTGCGTTAATTCTCATAAGTGCTGCATCTTCCGATATATTATCCCTCTGCATTATTCTTTTGAGTCTTATGCTTTTATCGGATAAAGTCGGATCGTAGCCATGTCGTTCTGTGAGCCAAGGAGTTGAATACAAATTTTGTCTTCCTAAGACCC
>JAZSLO010000006.1:0-5981 GCA_045535415.1 Eubacteriales bacterium | reverse complement strand
ACGCAACACTTGAGTTTTTATATAAAATTCCAAGCAGCAAATGTTCACTGCCTATAAATGTATGACCGAGTTTTGCCGCAATTTCGGGCGCAGCATTAAGCGCGCCTTGTGCGTTCTGTGTAAATCTGTTTGCCACTTTTTTTCATCTCCTTTATTTTGCGTTATCGCTCAGATGCTGTTTTATTATATCCGCTCTGTACTTATCTCTTTTTGAAAAATCCTCGGCATCCGAGAAAATTGCAATTATATGCGATGACATTATTTCAAAAAGAAGTTTTATGAAGTTTACATTTTTGCATTCGGAAAGTACCCCGCAGCTCTGTGCAAGTCTTACATCCGACAAAAGTTTTGCCGCCTCTGACGAATCAATCTTATAAGCATATTTCAAAGTACCGAAAGACCTTAAAAGTCTGTCATAAACCTCATTTTTTTCCTCTTCGAGCATCTTTTTGCGAAGGTCTCTTTCCTTTTCAACTATCTGATTTACAGCGCTCTTTAATTTCTTTATTGTATCCTCTTCTGAAATTCCGAGTGTTATCTGATTTGAAAGCTGATACATATCGCCCTTTGCCTCTGTTCCTTCGCCAAAAAAACCTCTTACACATAGACCGAGCTTTGTCATAAGGTTTACAAGCGACTTTATGTAGCCGTATCTTGTAAGGGCCGGCAAATGCAGCATAACAGACGCTCTCATTCCGGTGCCAAGGTTTGTAGGACAGCTTGTAAGATAGCCAAGATTTTCATCAAACGCGTATTTTATATTTTTTGAAATAGCAGTGTCTGCCTCAAGGGCGCAAGTATATGCTGCATCAAGGTCAAAGCCTGCATAAATTGACTGAATTCTTAAATGGTCTTCTTCATTTATCATAATCGCAAGGTTTCCCGGCTCGTCCTTTGCAAGCATTTTATAAATCCCAGAGCCAGTGCAAAAGTCGGGAGAAATAAGGTGTTCTTCAAGATACACTCCTGCATTTTCATTTTTATTCATTTCAATGAAAGTTATATCTTCGCCAAGACTCTGACTCAAAGCCTCTTTTACAGATAAACACGCAAGTCTTGACTGCTCGTCGCTCATTTTCGAGGGGAAAGGATAGTCTTCAAGATTTCTTGCAAGGCGTACTCTTGAACTTATAACAACATCATCAGATGCTTTTATTTCGTCATACCATTTCTTACTCATTTTCCGCCCTCCCCTTCAAGTTCTTTTATCTCATCTCTGTATTTTGCCGCCATTTCATATTCCTGCTTTTCAATTGCATCCGAAAGTTTTTGTTTCAAATCCTGAATTTTTCTCTTTTTAAGAGTTTCATCGCTTACATTTGTCTCAGGAATATTTCCGCAGTGTTTTGTGTTTCCGTGGATTTTTCTTATTGTAGGCTCAAGAAGGTTTGAAAATGTAGTGTAACATTCACCGCAGCCAAGCTTTCCCTCATTTAAAAAATCCGAAAATCTGTATCCGCATTTTTTACAAACGCTGTCATTTATTCTCGGTCTTTCATCGGGAAGGTCCATCATATTCTTGAAAAATCCGCCAAGAAGTCCCTCGGGCGAATTTTCAAAAAGTGAAAAGGGCTCGAAGGCTGCAAACTTTTGCTTTTCAAAATATCCGTCATCTTTAGCACATTCTGAGCACAGATGTTTTTCCGTCACCTTTCCGTTATGGTTTGATTTATAATGAAATGTTGCCTGATTCTTTTTACATTTTTCGCAAAGCATTTATTTTCCTCTCCTTTTTAGTCCTTTATCGCAAGGATAAAGCTTTTCATAATATCGGCTCTGAGCATTCCGCGAACATCAGGGCTTCTCTCCGTGCCGAGTGCTCTTTCGGATATGGCACAAAGCATTATTTTAAGTTCTCTTCCCGTTATCAGCGAATTATCATAAAGCGACGCACACATAACTCTTGCGCTTCTCTCGTCGATTTCGCTTCCAACAGATGAGAACATATGCATAAGGTATGCATTTTTTGAATCAAAATTTACTTTTGTTATTTTTATGTATCCGCCGCCACCTCGTCTTGATTCAACAATATAGCCTCTGTCTGTACCGAATCTTGATGTTATTACATAATTTATCTGACTTGGCACACAGCCCACATCTATTGCAAGTTTATTTCTTTGAAGCTCGACATCACCGCCATTTTCCTCAATCATCGCCTCTATTATTCTTGCTATTCTTTCTGACATTGGATTTCCCATTTTGAAAATCTCCTCTCTTTTTTGTCTTCTTGCAAAGTCAAATTTGACCTTCCCTGACCTTTCGGTATTATTATAAAGCAAAGGTCAAAGAAAGTCAAAGTCAATAAAGGTCAAATTTGACTCGTCTTGGGCAAAAAAGCGGGTGTTTAAGGGTAAATTCTCGTGTTTTCTTGCGAAATCTTTATTTTTCAGTCTTTTTTATACTTTTTTGATTATAAAATTTGTTGTCGGCATTGGTGTTCTGAGTTTGACTTTCATCACTGTTATACAGATTTTCGTCATCGCTGACAATTTCCCTGTCGTCAAAGTCACTTGACGGTTTTGACTTAAAAATTTTGTCTCTCATAAAAAAATCTCTCCTTAAATTTTTTAAAAGTACTTTATTATTTTGGTTTTGTGTGATATACTTATACATATTAAGATTTGTGAGGACATTTATATATGAATGGTGGAAATTATAATTCTCAAAGACCGCCTCAGAAAAGACAACCACTGAGCGCTCGTGAAAAAGCAATTCTTGCGGAAAGACAGAGAGTTATTGCAAATAACAGAAAAAAGCGCCTTCGTGCAAAATTAGAAAAATTTGTGGCAGTTATGGTCTTTTCTCTTATAGGTCTTGCAATATCCCTCGGTGCTCTTTTTATATACATTCACCTTGATTTCAACAAAACTCCCAAAGAGGCAAAATACGGGGTTATGATTGCAGAAAACGGCGATATTGACACAGCAAGCCTTCTTGATGAAAATTCTTTCAGTTATACTAACGGTGAGCACTATGTATCGCTTTCTGCCCTCTCACAGAAATTTGGTTTTGTGCTTTCGGGCGATGTCAAAAAAATGACTCTTTCGCTTTCGGAAAACGACTCTGCCGTATTTTCCGTAGGTTCGTCAAATGTGTGCATAAACGGAACTTACGTATCACTTCAAAGTCCTTCATATTTTTCAAAGGGTGAGGTTTTTGTTCCCGTTGGCTTCTTTACTGATTATATAACAGGTGCAAAGTCGGAATTTGAAAAAAAAGGTACTTCAAAACACATTTGTTTAATTTTCCCCGAAGAAAATATTTCTTTCTCGCTTAAAAACACATCTTTAACACAAAAACCCGAAAACATTGATATTGATGAACTGCCCGGAAATGCATATACGCTTGATTTATCCGAATACGAGCAGTATATGAATCCCGAAAATAAAGACGAGTATCTTTTCCTTGTAAATCTTGATAACAGACTCGGCAAAGACTATATTCCCGAAGACCTTGTTGATGTTATGCAGACAAGAAAAGACAGAAACTACCAGAAAATGAGAAAAGCGGCGGCAATGTCGCTTGAGGCAATGTTTAAAGAACTTTACGCTGCAGGATACACCGATGTTACCGTCACAAGCGGTTACAGAAGTTATGACTACCAGCAGGTTCTCTTTGACAATCAGGTGGCGCTTTTCGGTGGTGATGAGGTTGCGGCATCAAAGGCTGTAACTTACCCCGGCTCGAGCGAGCATCAGTCGGGACTTTGCGCTGACCTTCACAATTTAACTGCAGCATCAGTTGCCTTTGCAAACGAGGACGCATTCAAGTGGCTTTACTCACACTGTGCGGACTTTGGATTTATTTTAAGATACCCCAAGGACAAAACAGATATTACGGGAATAATGTATGAGCCGTGGCACTACCGTTTTGTCGGCAGATACCACGCAAGAAAGATTATGCGCGACGGTCTTTGTCTTGAAGAATATGTTAAAAATCTAAACAGTTAATATAAAAATAAAGAATGCTTGTCGGTTTTCGACAAGCATTTTTTTACTGTTGTGACTGCAAAAGCATATTCTCAATGAATATCCCATAGCCTTTTGTGGGGTCATTTACAAGCACATAAGTAAATTGATGATACCTACACCTCAAAGTCCTCAACACTCAGCTAAATATAGCGGAAAAAGCCCATATTTCGGTAGATTTGAGAGCGAATTGACCTGTTCAGTTCGCTCTCTTTCTATTTCCAACACAAAAAAGAGGTGAATTATGAGTATCAACGAAAAGAACACATCCCCTACAGAATCGGTTGTCAATATCCCGATTGACAAATTGAAAGACTTCGCTGACCACCCATTTTCAGTAAGAGACGACGATGCGATGCAGCAGACAGTTGAGAGCATCCGTGAATACGGTGTGCTTGTACCTGCCATTGCCAGACCTCTTGAAGATGGAACCTTTGAACTGATTTCCGGTCACAGACGAAAACACGCCTGCGAGCTTGCAGGGATTGAGACGATGCCTGTCATTGTCCGAGACCTTGACCGCAATGCCGCAATCATTATTATGGTGGATAGTAATTTGCAGAGAGAAAACATCTTACCGAGTGAAAAAGCCAAGGCTTACAAGATGAAGTTGGAAGCCATAAAGCGACAAGGAAAACGACACGATTTAACTTCGACACAAGTTGTGTCGAAGTTGCGAAGCAACGAAGAAATCGGTCAAGCCGTAAATGAAAGCCGTGAAACTATCCGACGATATATACGGCTGACAGAGCTTGAACCACAGCTTATGCAGATGGTCGATGAGGGTAAAATCGCTATGACCCCTGCGGTAGAGATTTCCTATCTCAAGCCCGAAGAACAGAAGCTACTCATTGAGACTATCGACAGCGAACAGGCAACGCCCTCCCTTTCCCAAGCACAGCGTATGAAGCGGCTCTCCCAGGAGGGCAAGCTAAGTGATGATGCGATGCTCGGAATTATGATGGAGCAAAAGAAACCCGAAACGTGGGACTTGAAGCTCCCTATGGATAAGATAAGGAAATATTTCCCACGCTCCTACACACCTCAGCGTATGGAGGAAACAATCATCAAGCTGCTTGATATGTGGATGAAGAAACGGCAGCGAGACCAACAGCGTTAAAAATGAATACAGGACATTAGCCGAACAGGAAAACCATTTTCTCCTTGTTCGGCTTTTTTAATGCCCGGATTTAGGAGGAAAAATGGTAATCAGAAATTTCAAGTACACACCGGAAGATGTGGACTGCCGGTACTGCACCGAGTTCATACACGGTCGTTGCCGAGCACAGAAATGTTCTTGGATGAAAGAACGAGTCGAGGCAGGTGTCATTACCTACCAAGAGGCAGTAAGAGAAGCCTTTGACGAGCGTTCTCCCTATCGGTTCAGAGTCCAGTTCGTTCTCAGTTTTTATAATAAGTTCTTCTGGAAGGACGAAGCACATTTCCAGAGATTTGAGAGGTTGCAGGCAATCCTCGGCTATTACAAAAAGCGGAACACCGATGCCTACTATGCAGCCCTTTATCTTCTCAGCTCTGACGAGGAACTGCTTGTAAGAGCGATTGATTGCTTTACCAAAAAGCAAATCAACTTCGACAACTACAACACAAAGAATATCTCCCCCGACAGATATGCCCTATACAAAATCGCAAAGAGCCTTTACACAGATTCCGCCGAGGTTGGCGTAGATGAGCTTGCAGACCCCGAACTTGTAAGCACCGAGTCGTTCCATTTGGTAGTCAACGCTATGCTGATTTATCGTTATGGGCTGTCGGCTCTGAGCTTAAAAAGTGAGGATGGTGGTTATGGAGCTTTTTGAAATTGAGCAGTTAAAAGGATATACAATCACACCAAACTTTCATCAGCGAGACAGGAACATCACCCTAAAGGCAAAAGGACTTCTCTCGCAGATGTTCTCTCTCCCCAACGATTGGGACTACACTTTGAAAGGTCTTGCCTATAAAGTCGGAGGCCAAGCGGTCTTAGGAAGACAAAATTTGTATTCAACTCCTTGG
>JAZSLO010000026.1:0-14387 GCA_045535415.1 Eubacteriales bacterium | reverse complement strand
CTGAACACGCTTGTCGGGGCTTATGTTCATAAAGCCTCTGTTTATGGAAGCCGTAGCGCCCGATGCTTTGAGTGTGTTCATCAAAAGAAGCGCACCAAAGATGATTATCATAACATCAATGGATGAAAGCATGCCGAAAATTGAACTTGCGCCGAGAGCCTTTATGTCAACGCCCCAGAAAAAGAAACTGAACACAAGTGCCATAACCCAGGAAATTGCAAGACACTTTTTTGCCGGCCAGTTGAAAGCCATCATAAGAACAAGTGTCGCAAGGATGGGCAAAAATGCTAAAATTGCTAACATATTAACCTCCGAAAATATATGAAAATGTTTGATAACAAAGTAAGAGAGCCTCAATTTATAGAGGCTCTCGACTGGTCGAGGTGACAGGACTCGAACCTGCGGCCCCATGGTCCCAAACCACGTACTCTACCAACTGAGCCACACCTCGAAAACAAGCCTTAACATAATAACATATAAATTCCTGTTTGTCAAGGAATTAACGGAATATATTTTCATATAATAAGTGAATAAAGTGAAAATTCTTGATTTTTACTTGACAAAAAGGGTAAAAAGGACTATAATTTAGGAAATTCTATGGGAAAGAAAAGTAACTGGTAAAAGTTTTTCCAAGAGAGAAAAGGTCATGGCTGAAAGCCTTTTTGAAAAATGTCGGTGAATTCCACTTTCTTTTTTAGATTCGTGCGATGAGTACGGCGTAAATCTGCGTTAAGGATTTCAAAGTTAAACACAAGGTGGTACCGTGCTTTTGCACCCTTGAGGAACAGCAGTTCCTTGATGGGTGTTTTTTTGTTTGTTTTTAAATTTTGTGATATATAAAAAGGAGTAAACAAAATGCTTGATTTAAGATTTGTAAGAGAAAACCCTGAAATTGTAAAGGAAAATATTAGAAATAAGTTTCAGGATTCAAAACTTCCTCTTGTTGATGAAGTTATTGCCCTTGACGAAAAGGACAGAAAGTTAAAGGGTGAGGCAGAGGCTATCCGTGCCGACAGAAATAAGTTTTCCAAGGAAATAGGAATACTTATGTCAAAGGGCGAAAGAGAAAAAGCCGAAGAAATGAAGAAAAAGGTTACTGAAAGTGCTGACAGACTGGCGGCTCTTGAAAAGGAAGAAGCTGAACTTTCAGAACGCATAAAGACAATTATGATGACAATTCCAAACATCATAGATAAGAGCGTTCCGATAGGTAAGGACGACAGCGAAAATGTTGAAGTTCAGAAGTACGGCGAGCCTTTTGTTCCCGAATTTGAAATTCCTTATCATACAGATATTTTTGAAAAATTCGACGGAATTGACCTTGACAGTGCAAGAAAGGTTGCAGGAAACGGCTTTTACTATCTTATGGGCGATATTGCAAGACTTCACTCTGGGGTTATCTCCTATGCAAGAGATTTTATGATAAACAGAGGCTTTACCTACTGTGTTCCGCCTTTTATGATCAGATCAGAAGTTGTAACAGGTGTTATGTCTTTTGCCGAAATGGATGCTATGATGTATAAGATTGAGGGCGAAGACCTTTATCTTATCGGAACAAGCGAACACTCAATGATAGGTAAGTTTATAGATACTATAATTCCCGAGGACAAGCTTCCTCATACACTCACATCCTATTCACCCTGCTTCAGAAAAGAAAAGGGCGCACACGGTATTGAAGAAAGAGGCGTTTACAGAATCCACCAGTTTGAAAAGCAGGAAATGATTGTTGTATGTAAGCCTGAGGACAGTATGGCTTGGTTTGATAAACTCTGGCAGAACACAGTTGATCTCTTTGTAAGCCTTGATATTCCCGTAAGAACACTTGAGTGCTGCTCGGGTGACCTTGCAGACCTTAAGGTTAAGAGTATTGACGTTGAGGCATGGTCGCCAAGACAGAAGAAGTATTTTGAAGTAGGTTCATGCTCAAATCTCGGTGACGCTCAGGCAAGAAGACTCAAGATAAGAGTTTCGGGCAAGGACGGAAAATACTTTGCACACACACTCAACAATACAGTTGTAGCACCTCCCAGAATGCTTATTGCGTTTGTTGAAAATAACCTTCAGGCAGACGGCTCACTTCGCATTCCCGAGGCTCTTCGTATGTATATGGACGGAATGGAAAAGATTGAACCAAAGCACTAAGTCAGAGGATTTGATAGAAAATGGCTTTTAATGAATTGCAGGAAAAAATTCTGGAATTAAAGAAAAAGAATAATATCTGTATTCTTGCACACAGTTATGTTGACAGAGAAATCTGCGAAATTGCGGATTTCGCGGGAGATTCATTTGCACTTGCAAAGTTTGCGGCAAAAACGGATGCAAAAACTGTTCTTATGTGCGGTGTTAGATTTATGGCGGAAACCGTCAAAATTCTAAGTCCCGATAAAAAAGTTATTCTTTCGCATAAAAACGCAGGATGTCCTATGGCGCAGCAAATGTCAAAGGAATATATCGAGAAGATAAAGAGCGAAAACCCCACCTTTGCCGTAGTTGCATATATAAACACAACGGCTGCACTCAAAACTGTCTGTGATGTGTGCGTAACTTCGTCTTCGGCGGTGCAAATCGTTTCAAAAATGCCCGAGAAGGATATACTTTTTATTCCCGATATAAATCTCGGCTCGTATGTAAAGGAACAGGTGCCAGAGAAGAATATAATGCTTCTTGACGGCGGATGTCCCGTGCACGCACAAATTTTGGAAGAAGAAGTTTTACTTGCAAAAGAAAAACACCCGAATGCACTGTTTTTAGTTCATCCCGAGTGCACAAAGGATGTAGTAAAGCACGCAGATTTTGTTGGAAGCACAAAGGATATTATGGACTTTGCAAGGGATAGTGATAAAGAAGAATTTATTGTCGGAACAGAAAACACAATCTGCACACATTTGCAGATAGAAAACCCCGATAAAAAGTTCTATATCCTGTCTCAAGGACTTGTCTGCGATAATATGCGCCTGACAACACTTGATGAGGTTTGTAAATGCCTTGAAGGTGATGGCGGCGAGGAAATTATCCTTGATAACGAGACAATCGTAAAAGCAAGAAAATGCATAGATAAAATGCTTGAACTTGGTTAAAAACACATAAAACAGGACTGCACAAAAAGTGCAGTCTTTTTTTGCCTTATTTGTAAATAAATTTGTTTTGGTTGACACGGGACACACATATATAGTATAATTATTATGTATAAATTTGATTATAAAGGAGGAAGTATGTCCGATTTCGGACTTGCGACAGAGGAAATGAAAAGATTTGTAAGTTTGATTCTCAGTGTGTGCCTTTGTGTTTTGCCGTGTTTTTCGGTGTCGATCACAGCACAAAACAATGTCGTTAAGACAAATATTCCTGCCATTTTAAATATAGAAGTTGAAAAAGTGTCGGATTTTGAAAACACAAGCGATGATGTAGCCGACCTTTCAGGTGAAGAGTCAGCCGAGCTTTTTGGAATTTTTGATGACGGTGACGGAAGCGTCGAAAACCCGTATGTCATTTCAGATTCATTCCAGCTTGAATATATGCGTGATAATATAAACTCGGGGAAAATGACAAAGAATTCATTTGTTCTTGCAAACGATATTGACCTTGGCGGCATGGAATGGACACCGATAGGATACTATTCTGACTCCACACTTTATAACAGATGTTTTTCGGGAAATTTCAACGGAAACGGATATAAGATATATAATTTTAAAATAACAAAAGCAACAACTAAGTATATAGGTCTTTTTGGTTTTGTATATAACGGAAGTATCGAGAATCTTAAGGTAAGTGACTTTGATATAAGCGTAAACTCAAACGACTATATTTATGTAGGCGCACTTGTAGGAAGATGTATATCGTCGGGATATAAAAATAATGTTTCAATAAATAACTGCCATGCAAAAGACGGATTTATAAATTCAACATCCACATCATCTTCGTATGCAGGCGGTCTTTTAGGGTACTTTATGGCAAGCGGTAACGCTGATGCGTATCTTTCAAACAGCACAGCGTCAGTTCCCGTATACTCAAAGACAAACGCAACAGCGAATGATTCGGCCTTTGGCGCATATGCAGGCGGACTTTGCGGATACCTTGCGTCCGATAGCGGAATGAAAATGACTATTCAGAATTGTAACGCTACGGAAAATGTAAGCGCATTTTCGGAAAACGCAGGACAGAATAAGGCATTTGCAGGCGGATTTTGCGGCTTTTCGGGCGTAAATGGCGCAGAATCGGATTATAGCATAAGTGGGTGCTTTGCAACGGGAAACGCAAAGAGTGAGGGCAATTATCCGTCGTATAGCGGAGGATTTTCCTCATATTTCAGCGTGTCAAACGGAACTTTCCAAGTGTCCGACTGCTATGCTTCCGGAAATTCAACGTCCCAGGTTTTCACGCAAACGGGTGATTATAACTATTCAGGTGTCGGCGGTTTTGCAGGACAGGGCTTTGACAGTACGGGAAAGGCAAAGTTTTCAAAATGCTATTGCCTTGGCGATGCCGTTGATACACAGTCTAAAGTTTCGTATGTCGGTGCATTTGAAGGATATGTAAGCGGTTTTGTTTTTGAAAACTGCTATTATGATGAGAGTGCAAATGTTGTCGGAACAGATATTTCAAAGTCAAAGGCGGCAGCGCTTTCACAAAACCAACTTAACTCAAAGGACGCATTTTCGGGCTTTGACTTTGAAAATGTGTGGACAATAGATGAAAACTCTGATTATTCAAAACCCACCCTCAAGAATAACGCACATAAAGAAAAGCAAATTATATTTGTAACGCTTGTAACGCAGGGCGGAAATTCCGATACGGTTTATGTTAAAAAAGGCGAGGCAATATCACCCGTAACACCGCCTGATATTACCGATGAAATAAATATATACGAATTTTCCCACTGGTCTTTGACACAGGATGGTGAAATAGCAGGCGAGGAGCAAATGATAGCAAAAGAGGATATTACTCTTTATGCAGTATATAATGTTTCGACAAGACTTTATACGGTAAGATTCATAAGCGACGGCAAAGATTTTATCCAGCCAATGCAGCTTGAATATATGGATGAAATTTTTGCGCCGGCAGAAAATCCCGAAAAGGATAAAGACACAAACTTCAGATATGTATTTTCACACTGGTCATTGTCCGAAGACGGCGAGGCAGTTGATTTTTCAAATATGTCGGTTAATGACGACATTGTTTTCTATGCCGTATTCAAGGCTTATGACGCTGATGCGTGGGACGGATTTTCTTATTCTGAATTTACATTCGGAAGTGGAACGCAGTTTGACCCATATCTTATAAACGATGCATTTCAGTTTTATAATATGGCAAAGAAGGTAAACAGCGGGGATGAGCATTACAGGGGCGCATATTATAAGCTTTGCTCGGATATAAACCTCGGCGATAATGAGTGGATACCCATAGGCACGCAGGCAAGCGCTTTTGAAGGTCATTTTAACGGACAGGGGTATATAGTAAGTAAGTTTAAAATTACAAAAGCACAAAAATATTCGGGACTTTTCGGAAATGTTAAAAACGCGTCTATTTCATCACTTGAACTCGAAGATTATTATTTCTTTGTTGATGATACGGCGTATAACGATGAGATTTATGCAGGTACACTTGTAGGATACGCTTTAAGTGATGGCGAGAATGCGGTTATTGAGCGTATAAGTACAAGCGGAAATGTATATGTAAATGCCGATTTGGCAAAGGTTTATGCGTCAGGTCTTGCAGGATACATAAATTCAAAAGATGCTCAATTCTATATTAAAGATGTAAAGACAACAGGAAATGTGTATGCGTCGAGCGAAACATCAAGCGCGTATGCAGGCGGTATTTGTGCGTTTTCAATGTCACAAAGCGGAGGAATAAGCGTTATCGAAACATCCTTTGCAACTGGAAATATTGAGGCATATGCTTCAAAGCACGCGTATGCAGGCGGAATTTGTGCAAACGAGAGCGTAATGCAAGATGAATATTCCGATTGGATGAGCGAAGAGGCAAGCCTTTTTGCCGAAAAAAAGATTGTTATAAAAAACAGCTTTGCAACGGGAAATGTAACGGCGAGCGCACAGAATCTTGCTCTGGCGGGCGCAATTGTCGGCGAGATTTCGTCGTTTGCAGATACTGTGAATTGCTATTATAATAACGCATCGCAGGTAAAGGCTGAGCAGAACGGAGAAATTGTAAATGCAACGGTAGTTGGAATTTCCGCAGGAACTTCGATTTTAAGGTCTGAAAGTTTTGTAAGAGACAATATCGGCTTTGATGTTGGTTCTGTGTGGGAATTTGATAAAGAATATTCATATCCGAGCCTTATTGTTGTAAACACAGAAAAATCAGGCTTTAAGATAACGAATATTGCTCATTTTGGCACAAATGTAAGTGCTGAAATTTCGGTAAATGCACCCGAAACACTTTTTGCGGTGACAGTGACAGTTTATAATACAAGAGGAAAAATGGTGTCTGTAAAGACATATGTAAATGAAAATATTGAAGTGGCAAACTATGAGTTTTATACAACGCATTTTGTTGGCGGCGAAGATATTTCTCATATAAAGGTGTCAGTTACGGACAGGCGCACAATGATGCCGATTTTTCCGTCACAGACAAGAATTGTATAAAAAATAAAATAAAGGATGTACTGATGAATTATATAGTGCTTGATATGGAATGGAATCAGCCGGGATTTACGGATAAGGTTCAGTTCCGCGGCGGCGTTTGTATGAAAAATGAAATTGTGCAGATGGGCGCTGTAAAACTTGATGAAAACCAAAATATTGTGGGACATTTTGAAATTGTCATAAAGCCCGAGTGCTTTAAGACTATGAATAAAGTCATTGAAAAACTAACAGGAATTACAAATGAGACTCTTGAAACGGGAAAACCCTTCAAAGAGGCAATAGGCGAGTTTCTTTCGTGGTGCGGTGACGATTTTGTGTTCTTAATCTGGGGATATGACGATATAAGAATACTCAAAAACAATATGATGTTCCACGGGATTGACACATCATGTATTCCAAAGCACTATAATATACAGGTTATATTCTGTCATCAGAAAGAGCAGGAAAAAAGACAGTATTCACTTTCTTATGCACTCGAGTTTTGCAACATAGATGTAAATGAGCAATTGCATGATGCGTATAATGATGCAATGTATACAGCGCTTGTTTGCAAAAACCTTGATATAAAAAAGGGAATAGAGGATTTTGCAAAATATCCTAGTGCAACAAAAGAGCAGGATGATAATAATCCAAATATGCTCATAAAACGCAAATTCAGATATCTTCGCAAAAAAGAAGAAATATGGTCAAACGGATATATATCAAGACCTGCGTGTCCGATTTGCTGCGAGAAAATGAAATATGAAAAGCATAAGCTAATTAGTCAGAACAGATATCATATAAAGGCAAAATGCGAAAAAGACGGGGAATTTATGATAGTGATACGCTCATCGCTCGTCCCCGCAAATAACACATACAGCGTGTGTCAGCAGATTTTTGTGTATAACGATGATACAAAGCATATGTTTGAAAAGAAAACAAGAGTTCACAGAAACCAGAGACGCCCGAGAAAAAATTCTGCAAATCAAACGGCTCAGACTAAGGCAGGGGACGAATAAAAACCAAAGCACCGAAAAAATTTTCGGTGCTTTTTTGATTTTGTGTAAATAAAATGATAATAAAAGAGTTTTTGTATTGACTTTTGAGGAGATAATACTATAATAGTTAACGGGTTAACTGTTAATGCGTTAATTTTTAAAAAAAGAGGCATATAAAATGGAAAAATATGATGCACAAAGAGTAAGGGACATAATGCTCAAAATAATGCAGACTGACAGACTTCACAGGTGTGCGGCGGAAAAGTTTGCAAAGGATATGGGGATACACAGAAGTCAGCACAGACTGCTTATGTATCTTGTAAAGAACCAAGATAAAGTATCACAAAAGGATATATCAAATCATTTTGATATAAGTCCTGCGGCGGTAGCAAAGTCTTTGAAAAAACTTGAGAGCGAAGGATATATAATCCGAAATACCAGTAAAAGTGATAATAGGTTCAATGAGGTTACAATAACCGAAAAAGGAAGAAAACTTGCATCTGATACAAGAGAGATGTTTGACAGACTCGATAAGGCAATGTTCTGTGATATAACAGATAAGGAACTTTTAATTCTTGACGGATGCTTTGAAAAAATGAAAAACGGGGTAAATGATTTTTTTGCACAAAAAGGGGAGGAAAATCGGTAAAATGAAACGGTGGCTTAAATATGTAAAACCTTATCTTCCTTACTTCATACTTGGACCGCTTTGTATGATAGTGGAAATTGTGGGAGAAGTGTTTATGCCCAAATTTATGGGCGAAATAATAGATAAGGCAGTTGTGGAAAATGTGCCCACGGGCGATTGGAAAACAGTTGCAATGTATGCTTTGTTTATGGTGGTTGTTGCAATTTTAATGATGCTCGGAGGAGTTGGCGGGGCATATTTTGGCGCAAAGGCGTCTGTTAATTTCGGCGCAGATTTAAGACAGGATATTTATAATAAAGTTCAGGAATTTTCTTTTTCAAATATTGATAAATTCAATACAGGCTCGCTCATCACAAGACTTACAAACGATGTAACTATTTTGCAGAACTTTATAAATATGCTTTTACGTATGTGTCTTCGCTCACCGGGAATGCTAATCGGCGCTCTTATAATGGCAATAAATATGAATGCGTCGCTCGCGGCAGTTCTTGCCGTTTCAATGCCACTTATGATAATATTTATTGCATTTCTCATAAAGTACGCTTTCCCGAAATTCAACTTTGTGCAAAAGAAGATTGACAATCTCAATCAGACAGTTCAGGAAAATCTTACAAATGTAAGAGTTGTAAAGAGTTTTGTAAGAGAAGAATTTGAGCAGAAAAAGTTTAAAAAAGCAAATTCTGAACTTAAAAATATGGGACTTGAAGCAATGGGCATTATGATTTTAATGCACCCTGTAATGATGCTTATTATGAACCTTACAACACTCGCTGTTGTGTGGTTTGGCGGAAATCAGGTTATAAATCTTTCAATGGACCCGGGTGATTTTTCGGCATTTTTAAACTATATGACTCAGATTCTCTTTTCACTTATGATGCTGACAATGGTGTTTATGAATTCGTCCCGTGCACTTGCATCTTCAAAGAGAATAAGAGAAGTGCTTGACGAAAAAATTGACCTTACTGATGAAAACGCAACCAGAAAAGATTTGAGCGTTGAAAAGGGAGATATCGAGTTTGAGAATGTATCTTTCCGCTATTATAAGGATAGTGAAAAGAAGGTTCTTGATGATATAAACCTTAAAATAAAGGCAGGCTCGACTGTCGGAATTATAGGCTCGACGGGATGCGGAAAAACAACACTTGTGTCTATGATTCCAAGACTTTATGATACAGACGAGGGAAGAATACTTGTTGACGGAGTTGATGTAAGGGAATATTCACTCGAAAAACTTCGTGATTCTATCGGAATGGTTTTGCAGAAAAATGTGCTTTTCTCGGGAAGTATTGAGGATAATCTTAAATGGGGCGACGAGAATGCCTCACAGGAAACCTTGGAAAAGGCAGCAATGACAGCTCAGGCACATTCATTTGTAAGTGCAATGAAGGACGGATATAAAACTCAGCTTGAACAAGGGGCAACCAATGTTTCGGGTGGTCAAAAGCAAAGACTTTGTATTGCAAGAGCGCTGCTTAAAAAGCCGAAAATTATAATCCTTGATGACTCGACAAGCGCAGTTGATACTGCAACCGAGGCGAGAATAAGAGAGTGCTTTGCAAACGAACTCTCGGATTCCACAAAGATTATAATTGCCCAGAGAATTTCTTCTGTTAAAGATGCCGATGAAATTATCGTTGTAAATGACGGTAAAATTACGGGTATCGGCACACACGACGAGCTTCTTTCAAATAATACGGAATATCAGGAAATATTCTATTCCCAGACCGATAAGAAGGAGGCGTCAAAGTAATGGCAGGCAGAAATTTAGAAGAACTCAAAAAAAGATATAATTCGACCGCTGCCATGATGAGAGGCGGCCCCGGCGGTCCGGGAGGACCAGGTCCGGGACCGGGAGGCCCCGGTGGAAGAGGCGCAATGCGCGGAAAATCAAAGCCCAAGAATACAAAGCAGACAATAAAAAGACTTTTCGCATATATTTCAGGTTTCAAGGCAAGACTTGTAGTTGTTTTGTTCTTTATGCTTTTTGCAACGCTGTCAAACCTTGCGGGCTCATATATTTTAAGACCTGTAATCAATAATATAACAGACTTAGAAACCTCTGTGCCCGACAGAATAAAGTATCTTGGAGTTACGGCAATAGTGCTTCTCGGAATATATCTTGTAAGCGTTGTTTGTACTTATCTTCAGAGCAAAACTATGCTTTATATATCCCAGAGCGCCATTGAAAAAATCAGAAATGACCTTTTCAAAAAGGTGCAAAGCCTTCCTCTTCGTTTCCACGATAATGAGAATACAGGCGAAACAATGAGCCGTTTTACAAACGATGTTGACAATATCGGAATTATGCTTGATACAACAATCGTGAGCCTTATTTCGGGAATAGTAAACATCGCCGGAACATTTGTTATGATGATATATACAAATATTCCTTTGACGCTTGTAACAGTATTTTTCGTGCCTATATTCATAAGGGGCGGAGCGTTTATTGCATCAAGGAGCAGAAAGTATTATTCTGCACAGCAAAGCGCACTTGGTGCTGTTAACGGATATATTGAAGAAACGGTTTCGGGACAAAAGGTTATAAAAGTATTTAATCACGAAAATGCCTGCAAAGACGAATTTTCACTTTTGAATGGTGATTTAAGACAAGTTCAGATGAAAGCAAGTTTCTTTGGCGGAATTATGGGACCCATTATGGGAAATACAAGCCAGATTTGTTATGCTTTTACGGCAGGTGTGGGCGGTGTTATGTGTGCTCTTGGCAAATTTGACATCGGCGGTCTTACTGTATTTGCAAACTTCTCGAAGCATTTTGCAAGACCTATAAATGAAATCTCCATGCAGATGACAACAGTGTTTTCAGCTCTTGCTGGTGCGGAAAGAGTATTTGCAATAATGGATAAAGAGCCTGAAAAGGAAGATAGCAAGGATGCAGTTTCAATGCCCGATATGAAAGGTTATGTTGAACTTAAAGATGTGTCTTTCGGCTATAATCCCGACAGAACAATTCTTAAAAATATATCGCTTTACGCAAAACCAGGTCAGAAAATCGCATTTGTAGGCTCAACCGGTGCCGGTAAAACTACAATAACAAACCTTCTCAATAGATTTTACGATATTGACAAAGGCGAAATTTCTATTGATGGTGTTGATATAAGAAACATAAAGAGACAGGAACTTCGACAAAATATCGCAATGGTGCTTCAGGATACACATCTGTTTTGCGGAACTGTTATGGAAAATATCCGCTATGGTAGACTTGATGCAACTGACGAGGAAGTTATCGAGGCGGCAAAGACTGCAAGCGCTCACTCATTTATTATGAGACTCGAAAAGGGTTATGACACAATCCTTGAGGGTGATGGTGCAAACCTTTCGCAGGGACAAAGACAGCTTCTTAATATCGCAAGAGCTGCAATAAGTAAAGCACCCATACTTGTTCTTGACGAGGCAACAAGTTCTGTCGATACAAGAACCGAAAGACATATCGAACACGGTATGGACAGACTTATGAAGAACAGAACAACATTTGTAATTGCCCATAGACTTTCGACTGTTCGTAATGCCAACGCCATAATGGTACTTGAAAACGGCGAGATAATCGAGAGGGGAGACCACGACGATCTTCTTGCGCTTAAAGGCAGATATTACGAACTTTATACAGGTAAAAAGGAACTTGATTAAAAAATTGGTTTTGTCAAGCTTTTCCAAAAACTTGCAGATTCCAAAGACAGAGTCTTTGGTCGTCCTCCGCAGAGGACGAAATCCTTTGCCTTCATAAAGCGCAGGAAAGGTGAATTTTGCCGAAAGGCAAAAGAGGAGAACCCTCGCCGGGGGTTCTCCTCTTTTTTATATTTTTTACTTTGAATAAAGACTTTCTTTGTACTCGAGAGGTGTCATTCCCGTTACGGCTTTGAACTGTTTGCAAAAGTAAGCGGTGTCGGAAAAACCTAAAAGCTGTGCCGTTTCGGTGGTGTTTAAATCGTCAAATTCGAGAAGGCTCTGCGCTTTTCTTATTTTTCTTGCAATTCTGTATTCAATAGGGGAAAGTCCCGAATACTCGCGGAAGAGTTTTCGAAAGTATATTTCACTGACATTGCACATTTTTGCAACTTCGCCAATCGAAAGGCTCTGGTGCGGGTCTTCTTCCATATAGGAAATTCCTTTTTCAATGACCTTGAATTTTCGCAAAGTCTTGTTTTTCTGCTTTTTTCCAAGAATTGAAATAATGTCAAAAACGCCCGATTTCATTTGCGCATAGCAGGGTGGCGAAAACTCACTTGCAAGGTTTATTTTGTTTATAATGTGACGAACATCTCCCGCTTTAAATACCTTTACTGTCTTGTCAAGAATTATTGGATTTGCATTCTCATCATAAATAAGAAAGTTTATGCCGACGGTGTTTGCGTCTTTCGTGTTTTTGTGAGAGAAATCAACATAGTATTCGCTTCCTACGGGACAGTAAACAATTTCGCCTTCTTTTGCATAAATCTTTGTGCCGTCAGGAAGAGAGTAGTGCGCGTCCATACCCTCAAGATAAAGAAGCATATTTTTGGCTTTTGGCTTTCCAATACATGAAAAATCTCTGTGAATGTCCCAGAACTGCCTTAAACTGTTTGATACATTAACTGTGTAATCAAGACCATATAATTCACTTGGCTTTATAACTTTCATATAAGCCTCCAAAAATCAAAACTTGTTTTTAATAATACAATAATTTTTAAAAACATCACCTGAATTATATTATATAATGCGTTTTGTGTCAATATAAAAGTATCGAAAAGTCATAAGGTTGTATAGTAATTTACATTGTTTTTGCAGAATTTGTGTAATATAATTGGCACATAATAACACTCTTTGTTTTGGAGGAATACAATGAAAAAGTTTACAGTTGCAATACTCGGATGCGGAGGCAGAGGTCTTGTTTTTGCACAGAATATGCTTTCAAAAGAAAATGAGGGGAAATTTGATATATGTGCTCTTTGTGATACAGATAAGGGACAGATAGATAAACTTCTCAAAATCTGTGACACTATAAACCCCGAAACTTTTCTCAGCGTTGATGAGTTTTTTGAAAAAAAGAGAGCCGATATTATGGTTATCGCAACACCCGACAGATGCCATGTTCCGCAGGCAATAAAGGCATTAAAGCTTGGATGCGACTTGCTTTTGGAAAAGCCCATAAGCGATAATGTAAAGGAACTTAAAAAGCTCCTCAAAGTTCAAAAACAAACAGGAAGACAGGTTGTTGTGTGCCACGAACTTCGTTACGGTCCCGGCTTTTTAAAGTGCGCACAATTAGCGTCTGACGGCACAATCGGTCGCCTTTATGCAATAGATGCTTCCGAGCGTGTTTGGTTTGCACACTGGGCGCAGGCGTATGTAAGGGGAATCGGTGCTGATATTAAAAGGTCGCACCCGGTAATTTTGGCAAAATGTAGCCATGACCTTGATTTAATTCAGGGGTTTGCAAAAAGTAAGTGTAAAACACTCTCGTCTGTGGGCGGACTTGACTATTTTATTCCTGAAAATGCACCCGAGGGCGCAGCGCACAGATGCCTTGACTGTAAACATAAAGATACTTGTGTATATAGTGCAAAGAAGATATACCTTGACTCGTGGTTTGAGGCAGGAAAACCTGCATTCAGATGGCCTTATAATAAGGTTACAATTCAAAATCCTCATACAGAAGAGGCAATCACAAAGGGACTTCGCGAGGGCGAATACGGACAGTGTGTTTATAAATGTAAGGTTGATAAGGCAGACCATCAGTTTGTGCAGATGACATTTGAAAACGGCGTAAAAGCGTCACTTAAAATGATTTACTGCCACGAGGCAGGAAGAAGAATCAGCCTTTACGGAACCTTAGGCGAAATTGTGTTTGATGAGAGAACCAATACAATAGAAGTTAGAGTGTTTGGCAAGGAAAAGGAGATTATAAATGTAAATCTTTTAGTGCCCGAAGACCAGAATCACGGTGGCGGAGATGCTGCGCTTGTAAAGGAACTTTATGATATTCTCTCGGGAAATAAACCCAGCCTTACACTACTTTCCGAATCGGTAGAATCACACCTTATGGGCATCGCTTCTGAAAAGTCAAGAAAACACGGCGGAAAACTTGTTAAAGTTCATTAAAAAATATGCCGACGAGTTCAAAGCTCGTCGGCACTTTTTAGTTTTGTCAAGTTTTTTCAA
>JAZSLO010000211.1:0-9765 GCA_045535415.1 Eubacteriales bacterium | reverse complement strand
TCATATCAGTTCAGAGAGTATAATGATGCAAGTGCGTATATGCTTTTGTCAGATACACTTGAACTTAATGATAAAATGTATTTCTGCTCATTTGACCATATGACATTTAAAGTTCCGCACCTTACAAACGAGCCAAGAAGAATCTGCGGCGAAGATAAGGCTATGGAAGCAATGAGTGCAATGGCAATATACAGAAAAGACCTTCTTACAACTGTTGAGCAGACAAGAGATGCAATTCACCGTGAATTTATGCAGAGAATCCAGAAGCGAACCGGTATGTGGTGGTTTGATATGCTTGAGGGCTGGTTCTATGATGACGGAATTATGGATGTTATAAAGAAGGTAGTAGATAAGTCGCAAGATTTTGTTGGCTTTGAAAGAAAGAGTGCAAGTGAAATTGCAGTAATTATCAGCTGTGAGTCTATGTACTATGTCAATAAGTGTTCAAAGATGAATACAGAACTTATCTGTAATCAGAGAGATGCTCTTGCAAGAATGGGCGCGCCTTACGATATCTATTCAATGAACGATATTGATAGAATTGACCCCGACCAGTATAAACTTTATATCTTCCTTGATGCTTACTATATTACAGACGAGCAGAGAGAATATATAAATAAAACAATCAAAAACGGTGGCAGAAATGTATTGTTTGTGGGAAGTGCAGACTATGTAAATAATGAGGGCTTCTCACTTGAAAGAGTTTGCGATATGACAGGCTTTGATGTTGCAGTTATGGAAAAGGATGAAAAGTCCATAAATGCATATAATACAACCTTTGGCTATGCAGATGCAAAGTCGCCGACACTTTATGTAAATGACGAAAACGCTGAAATTCTCGGTAGATATACATATTCAAGACTTGCAGGACTTGTAAAGAAGAGCTTTGAAAATTATACAATGTATTTCTCAGGTGTCGGTAACTTCTCCGCAAGCGTTCTTCGTGAAATTGCAAGACAGTCGGGCGTTCATATTTATACAGAAAATGATATTCCTGTGTTTGTAAACTCTAAATTCTTTGGAGTTTATAACACAAGAAGCGAATATTCTGAAATAAACCTTGGCTTTGACGGAGAATTTGAAGAAATATTCACAGGAAAGAAGTATAAGACCGAAAACGGAAAAATTACACTTCCCACAGGTGAATACCCCGCACAGATGATAGTAGTAAAGTAATCACATAATTTTTCGGAGGAAAAACCGTGACAAATTTAGAAAAAAAGGCAAAAGAATTGTCAGACAATTTTCTTGAAGCCGAAAAACAATACAGACTCGGGTTTGTCGAGGCGGAGCAGTCAAACGATAAGACAAAGACCTTGGGCGAAACCTTTGTAAAAGACACAAAAAAAGGTGTAAAGATGCTTTTGTCAGTAGATGAAGCTCTTTGCAAACTTTTTGAGAATACAATAAATTCTCAAAGCTTTGATGACTTTTATGCTGATGTTTTAAAAGCCCTTAAAAGCGGCGGAAGAATTGTAATTTCAGGCTGCGGTTCAACGGGAAGACTTGCAATGAGAATTGAAGCGTCTTTCAGACAGGCAGTACGTCAAATTCCTGGAGCAAATAATCTTGAAGATAAGGTTCTGGCTCTTATGACGGGCGGCGATTATGCTATCATTCGAGCTGTTGAGTCATTTGAAGATTATATAGAACTTGGGCAAATGCAGGCAAGAGAAATGAACCTTGGTGAGAAGGATATTCTTGTAGGAGTAACGGCTACGGGTGAAACAACTTCAATTCTTGGAACTGCAATGCAGGCACTTTGCGATGGCGCAAAAGTGTGGATGGTTGTTTGTACAAAACCCGAAACAATTCTTGGAAAACTCAAAAGAGCGGACGATGTTTATACGCATAAAAACTGCAAAAGCCTTTATATGAACTGCGGCGGAATGGCAGTTACGGGTTCTACCAGAATGCAGTCATCCACTATCGAGCAGGCAATAATCAGCGCCTGCCTTGAAATGTGCCTTTGCGATATGTTTTATGACGGTAAGGGTGTTGATAAAGATTACCTTGTAAATGGCTTTTATGAGTGTATAAAAGCACTTAATAATGAAAAGTGTGCAAATATAATGGCACAGCAAACAGATGCAGAAGCATCGCTTTACGACACAAATGGACATGTTACATATTTTGCGGATGAATATCTACTTGATGTTCTTGCAGATACAACAGAGAGAGGACCGACATTCAGCGTTCCGCCTTTCAGACCGCAGAAAAGAAAAACAGAGACACTTTCGTGGGCATTTGTTAAAAATCCGATGGTAGATACAAAAACCGCCTGGAATAAGTGTTTTGAAAGACTCCCGAGATGCGTTGATAAAACGCCAAAAGAGTATGAAAAAATCGGAATTAAGGGCGATGATATAAAGAAGATTCCAAAAATCAATCTTGATGCTCTTTATGAATACGAAATAGGAAACGAACCTGATGCAGAGCGTGAAAGCGGAAATAGCCTTGCAACATGGATTGGTTTTGACGATAATATTCCGCAGGAATTTTTGACAGTTTCGGGAAAATACAAGAATGTAACAAAACTTGTTTTAAACCCCGAAAAAGATATGATTTTGCCGACAAAAATGAAAATGTTTGAGCATCTTGCCATCAAGATGATGATAAATACCGTTTCAACGGGAACAATGGCAAAAATGGGCAGAATCCGCGGAAATTATATGGTTTATATCAATATAACAAACAAAAAGCTTGTTGACAGAGCGATAAGAATTGTTTCCGACCTTTGTGGAGTATCCTATGAAGAAGCATGCTTTGAACTTTTCCTTTCAAAAGTAATTTTAGAGGAAAGAAAAGTAGAAGGTATGGTAGCAATTGAAACAATAGACAGACTTACAAAGAAAAAGTGAGGGTATAAAAATGACAAATAACGAAATTTACTACTGTTCAAAAGAAGAACTTTTAAAGAATTCAAAAATCCCATTCCGTGTACTTCCGACACAGGATGATATAAACGAAGAAATCGCACAGATAATGGTTGATGTAATTGTTAAAAACGGTGACAAGCAGACAGTAATTATCTGTCCCGTAGGACCAATCTGGCACTATCCTATTTTCGCAAAAAAGGTAAATGAAAATAATATAAGCCTTAAAAACTGCGTATTTATCAATATGGATGAATACCTTGATGAAAACGGAAATGTTATCTCGGTAGAAAGTCCGCTTTCTTTCAAAAGAACAATGAATGAAATGCTTTATTCAAAAATAAAGCCCGAACTTTTGATGCCCGAGGAAAACAGAATTTTCCCTGATCCTAAAGATCCAGAGGCTATGGATAAACTTATTGATAGTTTTGAAAAAATCGACTGCGTTCTCACGGGTGTCGGCATAAACGGACATCTTGCATTCAATGAGCCTCCGGAAAAGGATGAAAATATAACTGATGAGCAGTTTGAAAATATCGGAACAAGATGCCTTGACATTTCAAGGGAAACAATAGTAAGAAACGGTTGCGGAAAATATCACGGAGCACTTGATATATTCCCGACAAGATGTGTAACTTTAGGTATGAAACAGCTTTTGAAGGCTGATATGTTCAAGGTTTACCTCTATTGCGACTGGCAGTGGGGAATTATGAGAAAGACTGCACTTGGCGATGTTACAAGATTTGCACCTGCAAGCTTCCTTCAGAAGCATAAGAATGCAGAAATGATTGTTACAAAGGAACTCTTTGATATGCAAATTGAAAAGTGAGGTGTCTGATTTGACAAACCTTTATAAAAATGCAAAAATAGGTGAAGAAATAGTTGATATTCTTTGCGAAAACGGAAAAATTTCAAAAATCGGTAAAATAGACGGTGACGGAATTGACCTTAAGGGAAATGAAGTTTATGCAGGTCTTATTGATGTTCATACCCACGGAAATATGGGAAATGACACAATGGACGGAAACCACCTTGTAGAAATTTCGCAGTATCTTGCAAAGTGGGGAGTTACATCCTTTTTGCCCACAACAATGACAATGGATTTTGATTTAATTAAGAGCGTTGTCAATGTAGAAATTCCAAAAACAGACGGCGCACAGATTTTAGGTTTTCATCTTGAAGGCCCGTATATTGCAGAGTCAAGACGCGGCGCGCAGAATATAAAGTATATAAGAAAACCTGATATAAAAGAGTTTGAAGAACTCAAAAATATCAGAATGGTAACAATAGCACCCGAAGTAGACGGCGCTATGGATTTTATAAAGAACTGCAAAACAGTAGTGTCCCTTGGTCATACAGATGCAGACTATGAAACAAGTATAGAATCTATGGAAAATGGAGCAAATTGTTTAACACACACATTCAATGCAATGACACCAATGCACCATGTAAAACCGGGTCCTGTTGGTGCTGCAATTGACAAGAATATTTATGTTCAGGTAATTTGCGATGGAACACATATTCATAAAAGTGTAATTACTATGCTTTACAGAACATTCGGTAAAGAAAGAATGGTACTTATAAGCGACTCTATGAACGCTGCAGGACTTCCTGACGGACTTTATGAATTTGGCGGACAGCCCGTTAAAATTGAAAATAATGTTGCAAGAACACTTGAGGGCGTTGTTGCAGGAAGTACATCGAATCTTTTAAAGGTTGTTAAGAAAGCGGTTGAATTTGGTATTCCAAAGAATGATGCTTTTGAAATGGCATCAAAAACACCCGCAGCACTTATCGGCGAGAATACAAAGGGACAAATCAAGGAAGGCTTTGACGCTGACTTTGTGATTGTAGATAATGAAATAAATCCTTTGATGACGGTAATTGCAGGACAAATAGCATCAAATAATCTTTAAAAAATAATAACCACCGGCTTTGCCGGTGGTTATGTTTTTATATTATATATTTCTTATTCGTTCAATAAGACTTTTGCACTGAACATCTGAAAGACCGTACTGTGCAAATTGTTTAATAATCTTAATAGTAAGAGGGAAAACCGAAGTCTCGGGATTTTCTCTTATAAAATCACAAAGTGGACCATTAAGATTATGATATTCAAAATACATATCCTGAACGCTGTTTAAAGTTTCAAGGGGTGTTGCTGTTGCAGTTTTGTTAATAACAATACTTTCAAATGCTGAAAGGAACCCTTGCGTTGGAATTTTTGTGACTGACATTTCTTTCATCTCGTCTTCAAAAACTTCGTGGAAAGTAGCCTCTTTTATGCCGAGTTTTTCAAGAAAGGCAAGACATGTGAGCATATTTATCTGACAGAAAAGGTCTTTTCCAAACCATAAATGAACGTCGTCTCCCGTTCTGAGTTTTGTCATAGGGTAGGCGATTTTCTTTCTGTATTTGTCGGGATTCATTTTGTGAAATTCAGCTCTCACTTTGCAAAATTCCTGGCCAAATATGTCAATGTGTGCCTGGCCCGAAATCATTTCCTCGGAAAACGCTATTGTGTATCCTGAAAATCCGAGTGTATCGGAATACTCAGCCATCGCATCGCCTGATAAAATATGTATAACCACTTTTTGCCTCCTGATTTAATAAAGTGTTGTAAGGAGTGTACCCGGATAATAAACTTCAAGAATTTCATCAAAGGTGTAGCCGGCAAGAGCTGCGTGCTGTGCGCCGTACTGGCTCATACCTACACCATGTCCGTATCCTTTTCCGTCAATGTAGAATGACGCTGAAAGACCATTTGATGTTTGAATGTCTCTTGAAGTAAGATAAGAAATTCCGTTTGATGCGTCAACAGTTTCAAGACCGTTTGCTGTCATTACGGTAATACTTTCCTGCTTTTCGTCAGTTGCACTCCAGACAGAGCCTATTGTAAAGTTTGATGAATAAACATACTTTCCAAAGAGTGAGCGGACATTACTTGAAGTCTTGAGGAAAATTGAATTTCCGCTTGTGTCGGTTATAGTCATTCCCGAAATGTATCCTCCGGGAGTTCCGCCGCATGTAATGCTTTCAATTTCGCCCGAAAGTTTTCCTTTGTAAGATGAGAATGAATTTATGTTTTCAAGAAGCTCATCTCTCAAAACGCTTGCATGCCACATACCTCTTGGGAGGTTTTCATAGTTTTCAAAAGGTGTTTTTACAACAGTAAGATAAGGATAACTTTGAGGATTTGAGCCCCAAGCACCTGCGGCGCTTTCTGTAATACCACCGCTTATTGCGTGATAAAGCGTTTCGGCAATTTTGCCGTTATAGTATAAAACCATACCCTTTGTTTCATCAACGGCTCTGTCTGTAGACTCGGCAGTCTTTGTAAGGCCGCCGTAAACCTGACAGTCGGTTGTTGTACAAAGGTCAAACCCGTGTGACGAGTGCTTTCCGCTTATGCTTTTAAGCGTGTAGGTTCTGGTGGCAACCGCCGCCGCTTTTAAAGCCTCGGGTTCCCATGAAGGATATACTTCGTTTGGAAGAACACCTTTTATGTACTGATCAAGGGAAATATGGTTTATTACCTTGATATTCCCGTTTTCATCTTTTATAAATTCAATTGTTTCAGCATACTTTTTGCCGTTTATTACAGTTTCCGGAATTTTTTGATTTCCGCCTATAACATCAAAGATGCTGTTGAAAGGACGAACGGCAAAACTTTGTTTTTCACTGCACACTTTTACGGTCTCGGAGTAGGAAGAATCACCCTGCCAAATTATCTTGGCACAAAGATTTTTGTTATCGTCAAAATAAACGCAAAGGTCATAATCTTCGTATCTCAAATCAGGCACAAATTCGCCATCATCTGAAATTTCACCGAGTTCAAAACCGCCTGAAAATGTAACATCTGCAGACCCTTTGAGGGCAGTTGATGAGTAGTGAAGTCCTACCTTTATAATTTCAACATCTGCCGCAAAACAGGTAACGCACATAAGTATGCTGCAAAAAATCAAACTCCAAAAGAACGTTTTCAATATTTTTTGCATAAACTTCTCCTAAATATCTTCTTACCAGATGGGAAGTATGTAAATAATGCTTGTTATAAGCATCATTGCAACAAGTACAAGAGCAAGAACTCTTGCTGCTATAACTGTCTTTTTTGTTTTGTTATTCTTATTCAACTGTATATTCACCTCTTATCATAATGTATGCGTCTTTGCTGTGTACAAGAAATCCTCTGCCGTCATTACCTCTTGGCAAAATGCAGTAAGCGTTTATCGGGATTTCCTCGTTATTTAAAATTTCATTTCCGTTTGTAATATCGGCAATTCCCTGAGCTGGGAAAGGGGATACACAGGTAACATTGCTTCCGGGACGGACAATTATTTCAACTGCACTATTAACAAGCACTTTTTGTCCCTCTTTAAGTTCAAGTAAATCATATGTACCAATGCCCGTAAGGTCAATTTCCGGTGTTACCACAGGTTGTGTTATGTCGTCATTGTCGATTTTATCTTGTGGGGTTGTATTGGTATTGTTATTATCAGTGCTGAAAAGTTCTGTAAATTCCTGCTTCAATGCAGGGATTACAACTTCATTTAAATAGCTGAGGGTTATAAGAGGGTCGTCCTCTGTGGAATAGGCAAAAACGCATGTTATTGTCGTTGCAACAATTAAAAGGCAAACGAGAATTGCCGAAACTGATGCAAAAAGTCTTTTAAAGTTCATAATAACACTTCCTTTCGCGAAAATAATACATAACCATTCTAACATAAACAGACATTTTTTTCAATACCTAATAAAAGTTTGACAAATTTTTTTACATCTTCAAAAAAATGTTAAAGTAAATGTATAAATTGTCTTGAAATCAGGGCGAAAATGTGTTATTATAGTATGTAAATTTGTATTTTGATAAAATGCGGCAAGTTTTGGAAGGATAATGTAAATGAGTATAAAGTGCGCGTTTGTTTCACTCGGCTGTCCCAAGAATCAGGTTGATTCAGAAGTTATGCTGTCAACGCTTTTGCAAAACGGGATAGAGATAGTTCCTGAGGATATTGACGCTGATGTAGTTGTTGTAAATACCTGTGCGTTTATAGATTCGGCACAGGAAGAGGCAATTGAAACAATTCTTGATTTGAGTTGGCTGAGAGAAAACAGACACTTAAAGGGAATTGTAGTATCGGGATGCCTTGCTCAAAGATATAAAGAAGAGGTTTTCGATAGAATCCCCGAGGTTGATGCAGTTGTCGGTGTCGGCGATTTGCATACTATAACGGATGCTGTAAAATACGCATACGAAAACGGTGGCAAAAATAAAGGAAAGAGCTTTGTAACTTGTCCTGAAAACCAGATTCTTGGCGGTGATAGGGTTGTAACAACTCCCGAAGGATATACATATATAAAAATATCCGAGGGCTGTGATAACAGATGTACATACTGTATAATCCCGTATTTAAGAGGAAAATTCAGAAGCAGAAGTATTGAAGATGTTGTAAAAGAGGCAAAAGAAATGGTTGCCCTTGGAAATAAGGAACTTGTTCTTGTTTCACAGGATACAACACACTATGGTGCAGATATTTATGGAAAATCGGCACTGCCTGAACTTTTATCCGAAATATGTAAAATTGACGGACTCAAATGGGTAAGACTTCTTTACTGCTATCCCGAGGAAATAACGGATGAGCTTGTTGAAACAATCGCAAACGAGGAAAAAATTGTAAAATATATCGACCTTCCGATACAGCATATATCCGATAAAGTTTTAAAACTTATGAACAGACGCGGAAATTCGGCTCTTATCAAGGAAAAGATAAACCTTTTGAGAGAAAAGGTGCCGGAAATTGTAATAAGATCAACTGTGATTGTAGGTTTTCCGGGTGAAACAAAAGAGGATTTTGCTCTTTTGGCTGAATTTTTGAAGGAAGTAAAATTTGAAAGACTCGGCGTGTTTAAATTCTCCTGTCAGGAAGGAACACCTGCTGCAAAAATCAAAGACGGAATTGTTCCTGAAAACACAAAGCAAAAAAGACTTGATAAGCTTATGCAGAATCAGTTTGATGTGCATGAGGCTTTCAATAAAAAACAGGTCGGAAAAGTTCTTGAAGTTATATGCGAGGGATACGATAAGGTTTCGGGTGTTTATTTTGGAAGAAGCACATATGATGCTCCCGAAATTGACGGAAAAGTTTATTTCTCATCAAAGTCAAGAAAAATTAAAGACGGCGAATTTGTCAATGTCAAAATAGAAGAAGCCATAGATTACGACCTTCTCGGAAGCGTTGTGTTTTAATGCGAAAGGTGGATTTTAAGTAATGTGGAAGAATATGAATCTCCCCAACAAATTAACAATAATAAGAATAATATTTGTGCCGCTTTTTATGGTATCAATGATGGTGTCAAAGCATATTGATGATATTGCGGTAAAAAATATATGTCTTGTGCTTTCTGCAATTTTGTTTGGTGCTGCGGCAATAACTGATTTTGTTGACGGAAAAATCGCAAGAAAACATAATCTTGTAACAAACTTTGGTAAATTTATGGACCCATTGGCTGATAAATTTATGGTAATCGGTGCTCTTATTGCGGCAGTTTATGTTTATGATAATTTAAGACTCGGACTTCTCATAACTATTGCAATAACAGTGTTCAGAGAACTTGCAGTGTCTGGTGTAAGACTTGTTGCGGTAAATTCAGATAATGTAGTAATCGCCGCGGCAATGCCCGGAAAAATCAAGACATTTTCACAGTGTATATTTATGGAACTTGTAATATTTGAGCCTATGCTTCTTGGAAATGTTCAAGTGTTTGCAAGATATTCACCTTTGACATATACTTGTATGGCGGTTATGGTGTTCTTTACGATTTATTCAGGAATGCAGTATATAAACGCATATAAGAAGTATATAACTATGTAAAAGGCGGTAAAACAAATTGT
>JAZSLO010000129.1:0-9124 GCA_045535415.1 Eubacteriales bacterium | reverse complement strand
CTGATGAATTTCAACAGGTCCTCTTGCAACAAGGTCAACATCCTTCCAGAGACCGCCAAGAAGCGCTCTTGCCATAATGTCCCAGCCGTATACGGAGGGTGCTTTTCTTACATGCAAAGAGTGGCACTTTGTTCCGCCGTAGCCGTTTGCAAGCTGTAAAAATTCGATTTCGTGGTTGTATTCTTCCCAAAGTGCAGGCTTTATGTGCACAAAGAGTTTATTTTTCTTTTGAAGTTCTACTTTTCCGGAAAGTTCAAGTTCAAAGGGAATAAGAGCGTTCTTTGACTCGCCCACTTTAACTCCGTTTACAAAATATTCGCAGATACAATCCGCACCCTCAAAGTTTATTGAAAGAGGTTTTCCTTCAAAGTCAGAGGGTATTTCAAATTCTGTTTCATACCAGAATTCGTGGAATTCAAATTCCTTTACCTTTCTCATGTTTTCGCCCATAAACAAGTCCTCGGGAAGAAGACCTGCTCTTGAAAGGTCAAGTTCAATGTTTCCGGGAACTTTGGCGTCAATAGTCTTTACTGCACTATTGGAAAGAAGTTCTTCGGGGGTATTTATATCTGCCGAATGAAGTTCATAGAAATGCAGTTTCCAATCTCCGTTTAAAGAGTGCTTTAACATAACTAAAGTATCCTTTCTTTTATAAAAAGCCTTTGGCTTACTTTGTTTCGAGAGTTGCCCAGTCCTTCATAAACTTTTCAATTCCGGCATCAGTAAGGGGATGCTTTGACATCTGAACAATTACATTGTAAGGAATTGTAGCAATATGAGCGCCTGCTCTTGCCGCATCAATTACATGAATGGGATTTCTGATACTTGCCGCAATAATTTCTGTGGGTATATCGTGAACACAGAAAATATCAACAATTTCTTCGATAAGTTCCATTCCGGGTGCACCTATATCATCAAGTCTGCCAAGGAAGGGGCTTACAAAGGTAGCGCCTGCACGGGCTGCAAGAAGTGCCTGAGTCGCGCTGAATATAAGAGTAACATTTGTCTTTATACCCTTTGCGCTCAAAACTTTTACTGCCTTGAGTCCTTCAAGAGTCATAGGTATTTTAATAACAATATTCTTATGTATTTTGGAAAGTTCAAGTGCTTCCTTTACCATACCTTCAGCCTCAAGGCTTATAACTTCTGCCGAGATAGGTCCGTCAACAATGGAAGTAATTTCCTTTACAACTTCCTTAAAATCTCTTCCTTCCTTTGCGATAAGCGAAGGATTTGTTGTAACACCGCAGATAACACCAAGGTCATTGGCGCTTCTTATGTCGGCAACATTTGCCGTATCAATAAACAGTTTCATTGTAATGGTCTCCTTTTGCATTTTAGTATTTATTACCATATATTTATGATTAAGCACATTATACAACAAAAAAACTTTGTTGTAAATAGAATAAGTATAAAAAAAGCAATTAAATTTGTGTGCCTTTCTCGCCGTCGCATCTTTGTCGCGACTGCGTTTTTATTTTCCAATCCTTCTGCGGCGACGGGCACAAAGCCTCGTCGCCGATCTTCGTGCTTTCGAGCGACCGAAAGCACCAAAGGTCGCCGAAAGGGGACACCCCTTTCGGGCTTGCCCCCGTTTGGCGCTGACTTTTTTGTAGCAAGCACACAAAGAAAATATAAATTTGAAATTACCTCAGTGCTTCAACAAAAAAGATCAATGCGCCTGCCTTAAAGAACACTACACCTTTCTTGATGGCAAAAGCGAGGCGCCTTGAATTTTTTATCACAAGCACACATATAGTTTTAAATTTATGGTTGCCTTGGGTGCTTTGTGTAAAAAATTCACCAGCGACGAAGCGCAAGGGGTGTGACGGCGAGGGGCAAAGCCCCTTGCGGCGCGTTTTTGGAATCTTTTGCCGCGGTGCAAAAGTTCGAGAACGGCGGCAAGGCTTAAGACTGCCGCCGCAAAACAAACATAAACTAATATAAAAAGCCTCCCGATTTTTCGGGAGGCTTTTTGGATGTAAAATCACTTCTTATTATATTTCTCACACACAATTATAAATGGAGCATCGGGTGAATTTATAAGTTTGATAAGTGTCATACAATAATATTTTTTATCGTATTTTGCAAGTTCTTCAAGGAGCATTTGTCCCTCAAGATTTCCTTCCTCATGACCAGGATACACATTTATTGTCACAATTCCGCCGGGCTTTAAAAGTTTTATTGCGCTTTGTATTGCAGGCAGAGTGCTCTCTCTCATTGTATGAATTGTTTTGTCCCCGCCCGGAAGGTATCCGAGATTGAACATTCCCGCATGGATTTCTTCATTTATATATTGCTCTGCATTTGCGTGGCTGTCATGAATGAGAACCGCTATATCGTCAAGTCCTGCCTTTTCAAGTCTTTGCTTTGTGTTTTCAAGAGCCTTTTCCTGCACATCAAAAGCATAAACTTTTCCACCTCTTGAAAGGCGGCAAAGGTACTCGGTATCGTGTCCGTTTCCCATTGTAAAGTCGCAAAGGACCGCCTTTTCGGGAAGATTCAGACTCTCAAGAAATTTTTTTGATATATCAAGTAGTTCAAACATATTTTTGCACCTCTTTTTTCTTATTATAACATTATAATCAAGGTTTTACAACAAAGTGGAATTTTTTTGAAATTAGTGAAAACAATAATTAAAGGTGATAAAAATGGTAAACGGGAAGCGTGTCGCGGTAATATATGCGTTGATAATTCTGGCACTCTCATTTTTATGTGTAAGACTTTACACTTTGTCAAAGGGGAATCTTTCACAAAAGGTTCTGTCAGGACAGTATTCGAGAAGACTTACGGTTGCCGAGAAAAGCGGTTTTATATACGACACAAATCTGAACATCTTATCTCACGAAAAGTCGGGGTTTGCGGTTGCCGTAATTCCCGAAAGAATAAATGCCGATATTGACAATCTTTGTTTTGTTCTATCCGAAATTTGTGAAAACACTGACGCCACAACAGTAAAATCATACCTTATTAAAAAAAGTCCGTTTACTTTATACGCCAATGGCACGTCGGATATTTCCAGAATTCAAAACACAGACGGTATATATATCTATCCTTTATATAATGAAAGATTTGATGTTGCCCCTCATATTATAGGCTATACCTATGATGGCACAGGAACGGGAATAAGACACAGTCTTAAAACCCTTTTGCAAAAAACACTTATGTCAAAAGTTGAAATAACCTATGAGGCGAATGCTTTGTCGGGAGGCATTGACAACTCAAATGCGGTTTTGCACGATTCTGGGTACGAGGCTCAAAGCGGACTTGTGCTTACTCTTGATGAAAAAATTCAAAAAATATGCACATCTCTTGAGGGAGAGTTCATTGATATGGGCGCGGTTATTGTAACGGAAATTGAAACGGGTAAAATAAGAGGAATTTCAAGTTTTCCGTCTTTCGACGCACGCAATCTCTCACAATATCTTAATTCCGATAAGGGTGAGTTTGTAAACAGGGCGCAAAGCCTGTTTACGCCAGGATCTGTTTTCAAACTTGTTGTCGCCGCTGCTGCACTGGATAAAGACATCAACCTTTGCGACTATGAATATGAATGCAAGGGTAGCTATGAAACAAGCGATGCTGTATTTCATTGTCACGATTTGCGCGGGCACGGCACGCAAAAGCTGCAGGCAGCTTTTGCCAATTCCTGCAACACATATTTTATAAGTCTTGCACAGAGAATCGGCGGGGAGGCCATTCTTGAAATGGCGAGAAAAATGGGTGTTGCAGAAACAGTAAGAGCGGATACGCTCTTTGCCGTGCCCGCTAATATGCCAAAAGAAGATAGAATGTCTGAAAATACACTTGCAAATATATCATTCGGACAAGGGGCGCTTTTGATGTCGCCGCTTGACTTTGTAAATGTTTTAAGCGTGTGCGCCACAGGTTTTAAGGGAGATTTGTCGATAATTGAGGGCGTGATAAACGGCGGAAAAATGCTGCAAAAGGAAAAAAGCCAGAGATTTAGGGTGCTGGGCGATGAAATATGTGAAAAACTGCGCCTTATGATGATAAAGTGCGTTGAAGAGGGAACGGGAAGGAAAGCATATATATCTGATAGTATTTCAGGGGGAAAAACGGCGACTGCACAGACAGGACAAAAGGATAAAAACGGGAAGGAACTGCATCATTTTTGGTTTTGCGGCATTTATCCCGCAAAGATGCCAAAATATTCCATAATAATTCTTTGTGACGGAAATGGTCGAAACCAATATTCCCCTGCCGAAATTTTCGCTAAAATAACAAAAGGACTCATAAATTGCGGTTTTTGACATGGCACTTTGTCGACAAATATCGGGACGCTTTTATAGAATTCGTCATATTTTTATCGAATAAAAACAGGAAAAATTTTACTAATTGTAAACGATATGAATCTTTTATTGAATGAATTGCGAGGGCAAAAATGATGTGTTAAGATTAGTCACGTTATTTCTCCGGAGGAAATTATACACAAAAAAGTGCTAAAAAACAGGTAATTGCCGCAAAGATGAGGGTTTTGTAAAAAAGTGCGGTAAAACCTTTTGAAAGGAAAAAGATGTTATGAACTTTATAAAGAAAGTGCTTATTGCCGACGCAAATTCCGAATTCAGAATAGGAGCAAAAAGCCATTTGTCAAAACAGGGGTTTGAAATTGTCGGTGACTGTTCCGACGGAATTGAAGCAATAAGACTCGCACAAAGCACACATCCCGATGTAATTATCCTTGATTTGCTTTTGCCCCGCCTTGACGGAATAGAAGTTATAAACGAAATAAAGGCAAGAAAAATATCGCCCGAGCCGATTTTTATAATAACAACAGCGCTTGGAAATCAGAAAATGCTTTCCGAGGCAGCAGATGCAGGTGCTTTTTACTGCCTTATGAAACCCTGCGAATATCAGGTGCTGAGCACAAAAGTAGAAAGAGCGCTTATGTCAAAAAACAAGGGTGTATCTCAGTTTTCTTCACATACACAGGAACAGAAAAGTACATCTTCGAGCGACCTTGAAACCCAGGTTACAAAAATCATACATCAGATAGGTGTTCCCGCACACATAAAGGGTTATCAGTACCTTCGAAGTGCTATTATGATGACAATGGAGAACACCGACCTTATAAATTCCATAACAAAACAGCTTTATCCGAGTGTTGCAAAGGAATACGGCACAACCTCGTCAAGAGTTGAAAGAGCAATACGCCACGCAATAGAGGTTGCCTGGGACAGAGGGGATATTGATGTTATAAATTCGTTCTTTGGTTATACCGTGCAGTCAACAAGAGGAAAGCCCACAAACTCGGAATTTATTGCACTTATTGCCGATAGTCTCAGGCTTCGTAATAAGACTCAGAGCGCATCATAAAAGAATAAAAGTTTGTGGAATTGTAAAATTTACCCGAAATTTATATATCTGCTCTTGAAAAATGCAAAGCGGTGTGATATACTTATCACAAATTAAAAAGGATTTGTTCCAATTTGCATAAAGGAGCTTTTGTTATGAAGAATTTTACAAAGATAATATTTGTTCTGCTTTTGTCGGCGCTTGTGCTTGTTTCCTGCAACAAAAAGGATGAAACAAAGAATAATGATGAGGGCAAAAAAGAGGAAAATGTTCAGGTTGAAGTAAAAGACGAAGCAACCGATGAAATTCCTTTTGAGTATACAACAAAAAAGAGTGCAAAGACAGCAGTGATTGACCTTTATACAGGAAATGACGCGCATGTTGAAATTCCTGCGACAATAAAGGTTAATGGCGATACATATGATGTTATAGAAGTTGCTCAGGGCGCATTTTTCGGGAACGAAAATGTTGTAAGCGTTGTTGTTTCCGACGGAGTAACGACAATCGGCAGAGCGGCATTCCAGGATTGTAAGAAACTTGAAAGCGTAGTTCTTCCCGAAAGTCTCAACATCATTGAAGAAAGAGCATTTTATAACTGTACATCTCTTGAACAGATGAATATTCCATCTAAGGTTGAAGAGATTGGCTTTATGGCATTCTCGGATTATTTCTCAAAGAGCGTGTGGTATCAAAACATCTGTGCATCGGCAGGCAGCGTTATAGTTGGCGATGGCATTCTTTTGAAGTGTAATGTTCCGGGAAAGGCAGTTTTCGGCGACGAGGTAAAGCACGTTGCATACTACGCATTTGAAAGCAGCCCCACAACAGAGGCGACATTCACAAAGGCGCTTGAGACAGTAAGTCCTTATGCAGTATTTGAATGTAAAGTTTCATTCAATGTTGAAAAGGGAGCACCCGGCCTTGAGGACGCACAGAAGACTGCGATGCCTGTTACTGAATATAAGCCTGAATAATAAATAAAAAACATTAAAAACCGCAGAACTTCTGCGGTTTTTTGTTTTTTGTGCGTTGTTGACGAATGGAAAAAAATATGTTATACTTTTTTGGAATGTAGGTAAAAATAGGAAAAGAATGTTTTTATTTTGATTTCTGGGAGGCTTAAAATGGAAGGTCTTGTAAGAATATCGTGTGTTGTGCCTGAAACCTTTGTTTCAAATGCACGCAAAAATGCACAGGAAATTATAAAATATATTTCTGCCTGCCAAAGAGAAAAGGCGCATATCGTACTTTTCCCCGAACTTTGCGTTACGGGATACTCTTGCGGCGATTTGTTTTTGACATCCTCTCTTTTAAAGGCGTCAAACGAGGCGCTTTTGGAAATTGCAAAGGCAACTTCAAAGACAAAGGGAGTATATATTGTGGGCGCACCGCTTGTAATTGACGGTATGCTCTTTGACTGCGCGATTGTTATAAGCTGTGGAAAAGTTTGCGGCATTGTTCCTAAAAACAATATTTCAAAAAATCAGTCAAGATGGTTTTGCTCTTCAAGAAATCTTGAAAATAAAGAAACTCATATTTTAAGCGCGTATTTTGATAAAAATATTCCCGTTGTCACAGACGGAATTTTCAGTATCAATAATACTGCCTTTTGCATTGAAATAGGCGAGGACGCTCAAAGTCCCGTTTCAAATTCCTCATATCTTACGCTTTGCGGGGCGCATATTGTTCTCAATCCAACGGCAATAGAGCAGTCATTTACAAAAAATGAGAAAATTGTAAGTTTTGCAAAGCAAAAGTCGGAGAATTTAAAATGCACTTATGTTTTGTGCAGTGCGGGATGCAGTGAATCCACAACCGATTTTGTTTATTCGGGCAAGAGCGCAGTTTTTGAACTTGGCGATATGCTTTGTCACAATACAAATGTTTGCGACAGCGATTATTCGATTTTTGCAGATACCGATATTGTAAAGATTGAAAATGTAAGACTCAAAGACAATGTGTTCGCATCAAATGTTCAGGATTATGTAAACCTTGTGCAAAGAGTGGAAATTGATACAAACGATATGTTTGATTGCGACGGTGCGAATATAAATGTAAGTAAAACACCCTTTGAAGACGGTGTTTGTGAAGAAATGCTTTATGACGCATTTTGCATTGCAGCAAAGGGTCTTTCAAAAAGACTCAAGGTGACAGGAGCAAAGGCGGTTATAGGTGTTTCGGGCGGACTTGATTCGACTCTTGCACTTCTTGTCTGTGTAAAAGCGGTTAAAGACCTTGGCAGAGATATAAAAGATGTTGTGGGGGTTACAATGCCCTGCTTTGGCACATCTGACAGAACCTATAATAATGCAACCTCGCTTATGGAAAAGCTTGGGATTGAAGTAAAGAATATTCCCATAAAAGATGCAGTAAGAGTTCACTTTGACAATATTGGTCACAGTGAAGAAGTTCACGACCTCACATACGAAAACGCTCAGGCAAGAGAGAGAACGCAGGTGCTTATGGACATTGCCGGAATGGTGGGCGGTCTTGTTGTGGGAACAGGAGATTTAAGTGAACTTTGCCTTGGCTGGTGCACATATAATGCAGACCATATGAGTATGTATGGAGTGAATTCAAGTATTCCAAAAACGCTTATACCCAAAATTCTCGGTGCAGTTAAAAACAAGGGCGAATTTGAAGGATGCGAAGATATAATCGAAGATATTATGTCAACCCCGATAAGCCCCGAGCTTTTGCCTCCGGATGAAAACGGAAAAATAAATCAGAAGACCGAGGATTTGGTAGGTCCGTATGTGCTTCACGATTTCTTTATATACTACTATTTGAAATACGGCTTTGATAAAGAGAGAATTTCTTTCTATGCCGAAAAGGCGTTTGCAGATACATTTGACAGTGAATTTATTGAAAAGTGGCTTTGCAAATTCTTCTCCCGTTTTATGACTCAGCAGTATAAGAGAAGTTGCCAGAGCGACGGAGTAAAGGTTTGTGATTTTGGCATTTCACCCAGAGGCGACCTTGTAATGCCGTCGGATGCGGATATTTCAAAATAACAGGGCTTATTGTCCGTGATGTATAAAAAAATGTCCCTATTTTATATTGAAGTGTAATTTTTGTGTGTGGTATCATTTAATAAAAACTTAACCTTTTTGGAGGACTACTTTATGAAACCGAGAATACTTGCGGTTGGCTCATCAAATATCGACTTTGTTTGCAGAATGGATAAAGTGCCCGAGGGCGGACAGACAATAACATCGAATGACACATATGCATTTGTGCCCGGTGGAAAAGGCGCAAATACTGCCGTTGCGGCGGCAAGACTTGGTGCGGATGTTGTATTCTGTACAAAACTCGGAAACGATTCATATGCCGAACAACTTTCCGAAAAATATAAAAACGAGGGAATTGATACAAGATTTGTGCTTCGCGATAAACAAGCGCAGACAGGTCTTGCAGTTGTTATGGTTGAAGGCACAGGACAGAACAGAATTGTAGTATACCCGGGTGCAAATGCCAAGCTTTCAAATTCCGATATTGAGGACGCATTCACTTGCTGTCCCGATGCTCTTTTAATTCAGTGCGAAATTGAAAATGAGAGCGTTTATTACGCAATAGACGAAGCAAACAGACAGGGAGCAAAAGTGTTTCTTGATGCAGGACCCGCTAAATCTGACTTTGATTTGTCAAGACTTGGAAAATTGTGTGTTTTCTCGCCTAATGAAAGCGAAACGCTTTTCTTTACGGGAATAAACCCAAATTGTGCGGATAACTGTCTGAGAGCCGCAATGACAATCTGCCAGATGGTTGATACCGAGTATGTTGTACTTAAACTCGGAAACAGAGG
>JAZSLO010000151.1:0-9253 GCA_045535415.1 Eubacteriales bacterium | reverse complement strand
CATCTTAAAATACGAAGTGCATCTTCGTTGAATCTTGTATCGGGATCTCCGACAGTCCTGATTATTTTATCTTTTATATCCGAAATCCCCGAAAATTCATCAACATATCCGCATATTTCGGAAAAAGCAATTGCATTCATTGTGAAATCGCGTCTTGACAAATCGTCTTTGAGATTTTTTGAAAAAACAACACTCTCAGGGTGTCTTGAATCAAGATATTCCCCGTCAATTCGGTATGTTGTGACTTCAAAACACTCGCCCTTAATGACAACAGTAACAGTTCCATGCTTTAAGCCGTGTGTGAGGGTTCTGTCGTCCTTGAAGACGCAAAGCATCTGCTCTGGGGTAGCGTTTGTTGTTATATCATAGTCGGGCGGATTTCTGTTCATCAAAGAGTCTCTGACGCATCCACCGACAAGAAATGCCTCAAAGCCGGCGTTTTCAAGCTTTGAGATGACATACTTTGCACCCTTTGGTATAAACACAAATTCCCCTCCCTTATAACATATAAATATATAATATCATAAACAATATTTCTTTTCAAGTCAAAATGCAAAAAAAGAGAGGCTTTTACACCTCTCTTTTACAGTTATTTAATTTTCCATATATCCTTTACAAATTGCGGAAGTGTTTTATTGCTTACATCTATCTGCATCGGGAAATGCGAGCCATCTTGGTAAGTAAATATAACAGCAATTCTCACAAGGCTCTCCACATCGTTATATGGAGTATGAATTGTGTTAAATGCGTAATCATACAGCTCATTCATCTGCTCTGTATCTGTAAATGTCAAATCACTTCCGGTCTGATAGTAAACACCATATTTGTCATAGTACTCTTCAACTTGAACTGTTTCTTTCGTGGGATATGATGAAAGGTTATAAACATCATAATTCAAATAACTATCCGAAATGGCAACAGTTACACTTGTAAGTCCTTCTTTACCTTTAATTTCAGGCTGAGCGTAAAAGCCTATTTCTTCAAGCACTTTAAGAGTGTTTGTATCATAAAGGCTTACTGTATAATTTTCACTCTGTTCTTCCTTTGCCTTTACCTCAAAGCCAAATTCGTCAATAAGGGGTTTTGTGTAGTAAAGAGTAATTCTTGTGACAGCCTCGTTTGAAGATTTTTCAAGATACTGTTCGTATGTAATATCTCTTCTGTCGAGTTTTATTGCCTCTATAAGTTTCTGTGAAATTTCATCATTTCCGTCAAAGGACATAATCGCCTTATCGTTTGTGTCTCTTATATCTGTAATTGTAACTTTAAGATAATCTTTCTGCGTTCCGTCAAGTATAGGATACTGATATGCCCTGAATGTGTCAGTTTCACAAATAGGTGCAAAATATTGCATTCTCTCATTATGAGTCAGCGTATATCTTCTGTACATTTTCTTGCCGTTTTTGAGCGTATACTCTATGCTCACATCAGGTCTGTAATAGTGTCCTAAATAGAAATCTACTCCCAAAGTTCTGTTTTTAACCTTATACTCGTGCAAATTTATAAATGCTTCAATTTCTTCTGGAGAATCATAAACAGGATAATATACTTCTTTATAACGATAATTCTTGCCAACTCCGTCAATATGAACATATCGTTGTTCACTTACATGGTCAGTTGTAAATCTTATGCTTTCAACATCATCTGCATCAGGGACTCTGCTTTCAAAGCCCGTAAGGTCAAATTGTATAACGCAGAAGAAAGCAATAATAACAATAACTGTCGCAACAAGGCTCTTTACAATACCTTTAAGCGAAAAGCTCTTTTGCGCGAGCATATGAGCTATAATAAGACCAATAATCGCAAAAGGAATCATTATGAGAAGATTTTGCATATACCACATTGAAACACTGTAAAAATATCCAAGTATGCCCGAACAAACTGCAAAAGCTACCTTGAATATACCTTTAAACCTTGGAAATGCAATTATTTCGCCGTGATTTTCAAGGTCTCTGTACTTATACAGCACAAGTGAAAGCGCAAAGAATATTGCCGTTAAAACAATATAGATAAGGCACTTATATGTAAGAAGTGTTTGGGGCATCAGATACACATATCTCAAAAGTGCGTCAAACATATAATCTGTGCTGTAAAAGCCGTAAAGACAATGTGAGCAAACATATGCAATAAATGATGTTAAAAACAGCGGTAACAATGCAAGAACACCGGTAAAAGCAATATGCGCCGCAGAGTTTCCCACAAGCATCGCAACAAATGTGCTTATTGAAATTACAATAAGAGTATACAATAAATACACTGCAAAGAATTTCAGAATATTGCTGAAAGCAAGGCCTGTTGATAGTTTAAATGCAAAGAATACACAGCAAACAAGTGCAGGTATAACTGTCATTATAAATGCGCTCAGAGTGTTTGTGAAAAAGAGTGATTCTCTTTTCACGGGAAGTCCGTGTATGCACGAAACTGCATTTGATTTATTGAGATAATTGAAAATCAAAGAGCATATACACACAGCCGCGCCTATTCCGAAAACATACATAAAAACTGTGTTATTTTCAAATCTGCTCGTTACATATTCAACCTGTCTTTGATATGTATCGTATTTAATTTCGGAAATATATGAAATGTTATCAAAAAACGGAACAACCGATGTTAAAAACATCATTATAAATGTCAAAACAGGTGTCCACCAGAGTCTCTTGAAATTACTAATAAAAAGACTTTTATTAAACAACGATGTTTTTGAATTCATAACCCATACCTCCAAGTTCATAAATGAATACTTCTTCAAGCGTCAAAGGAAGAATGTCGCAGACAACAGGCGCATACATTTTTGCGTGGTTTATTATCTTTTCGCCGTCACCCTTTAAAATATAAATGCTGACACTTCCAAAAGATGTTTTATCCATAATTTCAAGACCTGTTTCAAAATCTTCGGGGGTGTTTCCGCCGGGGAAAGCTATCTGAAGTTTATGGATATTACCTTTTACATCATCAAGTGATTTTTCAATAACAACTTTGCCGTCAAACATAATTCCCACATGGTCGCAGACATCTTCAAGCTCGCGAAGATTGTGACTTGATACAAGAACTGTCATCTCTCTGTCGGACACCTCTTTAAGCATAAGCTTCCAGACATTTCGTCTCATAACGGGATCAAGTCCATCAACAGGCTCGTCAAGTACCATAACAGTTGGTTTACAGCACATTCCAATCCAGAATGCAACCTGCTTTTGCATACCTTTTGAAAGTCTTCTGACTTTTCTTTTAACATTTATATTGAAAACTTTCTTTAATTCATCAAATTCTTCCCACGAAAACTCAGGGTACATACCCGCATAGAATTTTGCAGTATCAAGAATTGAATATGTAGGATAGAAAAACAAATCATCACTTATATATACAACATTTCTCTTAACTAAATCATTATTGAAAACATCTGTATTATCTATTTTAACACTTCCGGCATCTTGCTTATATATTCCGAGAAGCGTTTTTATAAAAGTTGTCTTTCCTGCACCATTTGGACCAACAAGACCATAAACACAGCCTTTTTTAGCACTAAGGTTCATGCCATCAAGTGCCTTAAAATCACCAAAGCATTTTGTTAAATTTTCGGCTTTTATCATACTTACATCTCTCCTTTATATATTTTTGAAATTTTGTCGGCAATTTCTTTTTCAGAAATTCCAATAAATTCAAGTTCTTTTACGCACTTTTCAATCTCGAGAAAAAGTTCATTTACTCTTTTTTCTTCAAAATTATTGCTTGCGCCCATAGCATAATAGCCTTTTGCTCTTTGAGAGTATATAAATCCCTCGTTTTCAAGCTCTTTATATGCCTTTTGAACTGTATTTGGGTTTATTGCCATATTTACAGCAACTTCTCTTACAGACGGGATTTTCTCGTTTTCACATATTACGCCCGATATTATAAGAGACTTTATCCCCTCTTTAATCTGTTCGTATATAGGCATCTTACTTTTATAGTCGAGATTAAACATTTGGTTCCTCCTTTCAAAAAAATGTACTGTACTATCTGTAATAATACAGTTAATACAGTGATTTGTCAATAGATTTTGCAAAATTTCTTTTAAAAAAACAAAAAAAGCAGTCAAAAGACCGCTTTTTTTATTTCGTTTCTTGCAAAATTTATACTCATATAAAGTGTATAAAAGAATGTACCAAGTGCCACCGACAAAAGCATATTATCAAAAAACACAAGACTGAAAAAGCAAATTGAATATGCGATTGTGCAACCGATATATGTGTTTTTTGAGACAAGTGAAAACACATAAAATATGCCGACAAAGATAATTCCTAATATCAAAAAATATGAGAATATTTCGTTCATACAATCACCTATAGTAATTGTACCCCAAATTTACTTCAAATAATCAGAAATTCTGCAGAAAACTGCAGCACCCTCTCCCCTTGTGAGTTTATTTTCAAGTCTTAGAGTATTATCCTCATAACCTTCAAATATGCCGGCATAGACACAATTTTTGATGTCTTGAAGATTATCATTTTCTAATGTTACATCGCCAAATGTCATTTTGTATTCATCGGGTGCAGTTGTGCAAATTTTTCCAACCACCTTTATAACATCATTTCTTGAAACCTGAGTTTGTCCGTCAAAAATGTAATTTCCGTTTTCATCGTATGTTCCAAAGTCAGACAATAATTCAAGTTCGCACAATAATGCAACAGCCTCGTATGCCCATTCGGGTATACTTTCGTCATTATAAAATGATGTATTTCCCCTTTCGATAGCATCACTTTGCACAACACCGAGTATTCTTGAGAGCATTACACAGAATTCATATTTCGTATACGCTCTGTCAGGGAAAAACATTCTGCCGTCATCGGTTATTTCTCCAATTACGACTTTTTCATCAAAAAGTCTTGATATATTACTAAAAGACCAATGTTTATACACATCAAGAAAAGGAATTTCTTTTATCTTAATTATCTTAGACTCGGTTTTATCTCCATATTCTACCGAAATTTCAAGCTCATCGCAAGGTGCTAATGCAGTCAATACTCCGTTTTCATCCAATTGACCAAAATTCTCATCAAATGTCAACTCGTAATCTTCAAGCGACGATACAACCTCATATCCGCAAAATTCACTCTTTACAGAAAGTGTAAGAGATTCGCCGACATATAAAACATCTTTATCCAAAATAAGTTGTAATTTATCAACATTCTCGGGAACTACAACTCTTGCCGCGGTATTTGAAAATCCGTCAGGACCGATACTTATTATTTCAAATTCTCCTGTGTTTCCGTCAGGTGAAAACACACCTTCCTCAAATTTTCCGCCGTTTGTAGCTTCATATGTAAAATTACTTGTGTCAACATTTTCGCTTTTTACAAAATTATAATTGTCATCAGAATATAAAGGGTTAGTAAATTCAAGTTTTGAGTTTGGCAAAACAAAGTTTGCGTATGTATCAAAATATGAATATACCGCATCACTTGTTTCGGTTTTTTGGTTCTGAACAAAAATAATATTTGAAACAAGTCTTTCTGATGAATCAGACGGAATATTTACTGTCTGAATTTTGTCAAAGAACGGGGTCTCGACTTTAACTGTTGTTGAACCGCCGCCGTCAAGATTTGCGGCATACACGCAGCCAAGTCTTTTCATTTCATTTGCAAGTTCCAAAAGCGTAAGGCCGGCACTGCCTCCCATATCTCTGCCGTCAACTCCAAAGAGTACAAGACTTCCATCCTCTTTAATACCTACCGCACTTCTCGGATTTGCATACTTATAGTGAGAAATATCTGTATTATCAAGAACTTCCCCATTATTAACAATCATACATCCCGTTCCGATAGCATCAGTTACACTGTTAAAACTTTGATTTCCGGATATATTGAGCGTCACATTTTCGCCTATATAAAAATTGCCAAGAGTATATCCGTATGTTTTATTATCTGCTACCAGTACAAATGAATTTTCAGGTATTTCAAAAGATTTGTCTTTGCCGTCAATTCTGGTTTGAAAAACAACACATTGAACGCTTGAATTTATTATGGGCTGTGCGTCAATTATTTTATAATAATCATGTCTTATTTTTATATAGCCAAGATCCTTTGCAAATTCATCAAGCGCCTGCACATATTTATCATTAATGGTTATTACCATTTTTATCAGCGCTGCATCCGAAACATATTCGCCCTCGTCAAGATATCCACTGTTTAGATATTCATATTTTCTTGCATTAAGATCATCCGGAATGTTTCCCTCACCGAACATCATATCCGCCATATCAAATTCATGAATTTTGTCCTCATACGGCAAAAGTACTATCTCGTTTGAGGGAGTTTTAATTCTTGTTGTGTCGGAAAAGACATCGGTATACATAAATATACCCTTATCCGAAAATTCTTTATTTAAGTGCTGGATATAATATACTGTATCCTTTGCATCCATTGTTATTTTTATTGAGGGCTTATCAAAAAAGAAATTTCCATCGGTATCTTTTGCAAGACAAAAACTGTCTCTGTCGGATGTATAGATTATTCCGTCTTTTATAAAAGCCGACTCAGGAACACCTGTTGACATATTGAAAAAGTCGGCATTTATTGCACCGACAGCCTTGTATCCCTCGGACAAATTATTGTTAATCATATTGCTTATACTTTTTCTTGAGTGAATATATTCGGGCGATGCAAAAACTATATTCTGGAGCGCATCGGCGCCTATTTCAATTGTATATGTATTTACAAGTCCTGAATTGTAACCTGTAACTATGTTTTTAGAATAATTTACGCTGTCGGACAAAGGTAAATTTGTATGATACTGCGTATTTGCATCAAAACTTTCCTGTGCAAAGGCAAAATTTGACAACAACACACAAAAGATTAAACTTAAAGATATATATTTTAAAACTATATTTTTGAAATTCATAGTAACTCCTTTCAAAAAAGGCTTTTTGGGTTTACCTTTTAATTCTATATCAATCTCACTTTAATTTCAATATATAAAATATTACATTTTCTAAAATTAAAATATACTTTACATTTTTTAAAATATGCAGTATAATAACACAAATAAACAAAAAGCGGTGAAATATAAAAATCGTGAATATAGATGATATTTTAAAAGTAAAGGACTTGTGGTCTTATTTAAAAGATGCACAAAATTTAAAACCTATCGTTCTCTACGGTATGGGTGATGGTGCTGATAAAATAATAGATGTTTGCAATGAAAAAAACATCAAAATTTCAGGTGTTTTTGCAAGTGATGGCTTTGCATCGGGAAAACTTTTCCGTGGGTTTAATGTTATAAGTTATTCGCAGATGTGCGAGAATTTTGATGATTTTATTGTTCTTTTATCGTTTGCAACTCAAAGAGACGATGTTCTTGAAAACATAAGCAGAATTTCAAAAGAAAAAGAACTTTACTGCCCTGATGTACCGGTTTTTGGCGGCGGACTTTTTGATGCAGAGTTCGTATGTCAAAACTTTGATAAAATTTCAAAAGTGTATGATATGTTATGCGATGATATATCAAAAAGCACCTATATTTCGGTGATTCTTGCAAAACTTACGGGAAATATAAAATATTTGTTTGACTGTCAGACGCAAATTTGCGAATCTTACTCAACCATAATTAAACCGAATGAGAGTTTTCACTATGTAGACATCGGTGCATACAATGGAGATACAATAAGAGAGTTCTTATCATATTCAGGCGGTAAAGCTTCAAGAATCACGGCATTTGAACCTGATTTAAAGAACTTTTCAAAACTTATAAACTATTCAAATGAAAACAATATAGACACATCGCACTTTTACAACTGCGCGGCGTGGGATAAATGTGAAAACATAGAGTTTTATTCCCGTTCGGGCAGAAACAGTGCAGGCACTACAAGCTGCAAAAATGCTAAAATTTCAAAGATTTCAGCAAAAAGCGGCGACAACGTAATAGATCAAAAAGTTGATTATATAAAAATTGATGCCGAAGGCTCAGATGCAAAAGCAATAAAGGGCCTTGAAAAAACATTAAAAAAATACAGACCCTGCGTCAACTGTGCAATTTACCACAGAAACGAGGATATGTTCGAACTTCCCTCTCTTTTAGCTGAAATTTACGGTGAAAATTTCAAAATGTATATAAGGCACTTTAAATATCTTCCCGCATGGGATACTAATGTTTATATAAAATCTTGTGATTAAAGGAAAAGAATATGAAAAATCAATTTCTTGAATGCGGTGTTGTAATTAACAAACGCGGAATCAAAGGAGAACTTAAACTTTCCTGTCTTTGCGACAGTCCCGAAAGCATAATGGGAATAAAAACTGTATACGGAAAACCTGACGGAACGCAAGGATACAAAGTTTCAAGCGTTAAGGAATATAAAGGCTTTATATATCTGAAACTTGTCGGTATTGACAGTGCGGAAGACGCAGATTTAATGCGCGGAAAAACTCTTTACGCAAACAGAAATGACATATTGGTTGACGATGACAAAGTGTTTATTGCGGACATTCTCGGTCAGGATGTTGAGGACTGCGTTACAGGTAAAATATACGGAAAACTTTCAGATGTATATAAATCCGCAGGCAGAGATATTTTCGTTGTAAAAGACGGCAAAAACGAATATCTTGTTCCCTCGGTTCCGGAAATCATTATTAAGGCTGTTCCGGGTGAAAACATTCTTGTTAAAGCAATCCCAGGGCTTTTTGGCGATGCGGAGGAAATACGCGAATGAATTTCAATGTAATGACGATTTTCCCTGAAATGATTGACTTTTACTGTTCACAGAGTATTCTCGGCAGAGCACAGAAAAGTGAGCATATAAAAGTCAACTCATTTAACATTCGGGATTTCTCAAAAGACAAACACAGAAAAGTTGACGATACACCCTACGGTGGCGGTATGGGAATGCTTATGAGTGTTCAGCCGATTCTTGACTGCTTTAACAGTTTCAAAGACACCCTCAAAGGCAAGTCCATAAATATATATATGTCCCCAAAAGGAAAAATATTTGATCACCAAAAAGCACTTGATCTTTCAAAATATGACAATATTAACATACTCTGCGGTCACTATGAAGGTGTTGACCAAAGAGTTATAGACTCTATTATTGACGAGGAAATATCTATCGGTGATTTTGTACTGACGGGCGGTGAAATTGCAGCCTGCGTTGTAATTGACAGCGTTTCGCGTCTTATACCGGGTGTTCTTTCAGACAACATATGTTTTGAGGATGAAAGTATCGCAAGCGGACTTCTTGAATATCCGCAATATACAAAACCCGCAGAATACTGCCAAATGAGTG
>JAZSLO010000201.1:0-4230 GCA_045535415.1 Eubacteriales bacterium | reverse complement strand
TGTGCTTATAATCATAGGCTTTCCTGTATTTATTCTTGTATTTACAAGATTATAAAGACAGGACTGTGTAAATGAATTTATAAATTCAGTTCCAAGATCATCAATTATTAAAAGATCGCATTCAAAGAATCTCTGTGCTCTGCCGGACGCTGACTCATCTTTTTCAAATCTTCCCATTTCAAAGGCAGACACAATGTTCTGCGCGCTGTCATACACAACAGAATATCCTTTATCTATTATTTCCTTCGCAATTGCAGAAGTTATATGGGTTTTTCCAAGTCCCGATGCGCCGACAAACAAAAGATTTGACTCTTTTCCCTGCTTTCCGAAATCCGAAACATATTTTTTTGCTTTATCGACAATCCCCTTCATATGTTCTCTCGGACTCTGTCCGTTTTCGTCCTTTTTATCAGAATAATATGTAAGCTTAAATGATGAAAAAGTCTGTTTTGACAAATCTTTTCCAAGTCCCGAGGTTTCATATGAGCGTCTTGCAAGCTCTTTTCTGAAGCAGTCGCACATATTTATGCCAACATACCCTTCATCCTTACAAGTCTCACACTCATATTTTATCTGAAGATAATCCTCAGGGTATCCGTTCATTAAAAGAAGTTCTCTCTTTTGCTTCTGGAGTTCAAGATTTTCTTTCTTTAATTTCTCAATAGCCGTGTCAAGATTTTCACCGGAGGTTATTGCGGCCCTATAAACATTTATTCCTGTCATTGAAAGAACTTTATCAATATCTTCAATTAAAGAACATTTTGCATAAACTTCTTTTTGATGCTGTTCCAAAAGAGCCTGGGCATTTATTCTTTTTTTCTCAAAATCCTGTCTTACGGATTCAACAACATTCTTTTCATAAGCCATTTGTTTTCCCTCCTTAAAAAATACTACTCAAAATTTTAACACAAATTTTTACCAAAGTCAATAAGAGTTATTGAAAGAACCCAAAATATATGATATAATGAATTAAAATACTTCAAAAGGAAAAGAGAAATGCAAAATAATAAAGTTCTTGCGGCTATGAGCGGCGGTGTTGATTCATCGGCGGCGGCTGTAATTTTGAAAAATCAGGGCTTTGATGTGACAGGTATAACCTGCACGATGTTTGACAAATCAAGCCTTAATATTGATTTTGAGCTTGGCACGGAAATTGACGATGCAAGAGCCGTTTGCGACAAATTAGGTATTTTTCACATTTCTTTTGATTCAAGAGCTGACTTTAAAAAGTACGTTACAGATTATTTTATAAACACTTATTTTGAGGGCAAAACACCAAACCCTTGCGTTGAGTGCAACAAGCACATAAAATTTGACCTTATAGAAAAGAAAATAAACAATCTTGAACATGATTTTCTTGCAACGGGTCATTATGCAATTATTGAAAGAAATTCAAATGGCGAGTTTCTTTTGAAAAAAGCAAAAGACACATCAAAAGACCAAACATATTTTTTATATTCACTATCGCAAGAAAGACTTTCAAAAACGCTCTTCCCTCTCGGGAATCTCACAAAAGCCGAAATTCGTGAAATTGCCGAGAGTGAGGGTCTTATAAATGCAAAAAAGCGTGACAGTCAGGATATTTGCTTTATCAAAAACGGCGACTATAAGGATTTTATTAATAACAATTGTGATTTTGTTTCAAGTGAGGGCGATTTTGTTCTCTGCGACGGCACTAAAATCGGAAAGCACAAAGGACTTATAAATTACACAATCGGTCAGCGAAAAGGTCTTGGAATAGCTTATTCAGAACCATTATATGTTGTAAAGAAAGACATTTTAACAAATACGGTTGTTTTAGGGGTTGAAAAAGATCTTTATTCCTCGAGCGTGAAAGTTTCAAATGTAAACTACATTTCAGGAAAAGTGCCAACAGACAAATTCAAGGTTCAGGCAAAACTGAGATATTCGCAAAAGCAGAGCACGGCTATTGCAACTCCCCTTTCGGAAAATACAGTTTTGCTTGAGTTTTCAGAGCCTCAAAGAGCTGTCACTTCAGGACAGAGTGCAGTCTTTTATGACGGCGAATATGTTATCGGCGGCGGGATAATTGAATAAAACAAAAAGCGGTGTGAAATTCACACCGCTTTTTACTTATTCCTTTACAGTTGCTTGTAAATCTTCAATAATTGCAAATTCACAACTTACTACATAACTTTTATAATATTCGCCATTTTCCTTAATATTGAAAGGCTTACAGATGCGGAACATTCCGTAATTAACATCAGAATACCACATATCAAGGTCTATGACCCAGGATTTTGTTGAGCCTTGTGACAAGGTATAACCTATGCTGTTCCAGGCCATTCCGTCTTTTGTTTCAAGGGGTATCCATTCACCGAGTTTATTTTGTCTTTCAATATAAAAATCCTCACCGCACATAATTTCTGTGTCCTTGGGAATTTCATTCTGCTTATAGTTAAGTGTCAGTATTGAACCGCCATCAATTTCAAGCATAAGTTCAATTCCATATTGATTATCAATATTTTTAATTTCTATCGGCTTTTTCTCTTGAAAATCGTCATTTACATTTTTAAAATCTTCAAAAATTTCGTCTTTTTCATTTTTGAGAGTCTTTTTTGTTACAAAAAGAGTACAAGAACAAAGAAACAGCATATTTAAAGCAAGTATTAAAACAATAATTTTTTTCATAATTTCACCCTTTCGTTGTACTTTTAGACGATAAATTTTATGATTTGTTCCAAAATATTCCTTTGTATATAATTTCTATTGACAAAGGTCTATTTATGTTTTATAATGTAGAAAACTGAATCTTATCAAGAGCGGCTGAGGGAACAGGACCTATGAAGCCCGGCAACCTGTATTTTTTGCAAGGTGCCACTTCCTGCACGAAATATTTTTTCGTGAAAGATGAGGACTATAATGTTCTTTCGCTCTGTAAATCTGACAGAGCATTTTTTACGCTCAAAAAAAGGAAGGCAAAATTTTATGAAAAGGTTTTTATTCACATCAGAATCTGTAACTGAAGGACATCCCGACAAAATCTGTGATGCAATTTCCGATTCAATTCTTGACGCATATCTTGAGGGCGACCCCATGTCACGAGTTGCCTGCGAAACTGCAATCACAACAGGTCTTGTTCTTGTAACGGGTGAAATTACATCCAAAGTCAATGTTGACATTCAGAAAATTGTAAGAGAAACCATAAGAAAGATTGGCTACGACAGAGCAAAATACGGTTTTGACTGCGACACTTGTGCTGTATTAAGTTCTATTCACGAGCAGTCTGCCGATATTGCACTCGGTGTTGACAAGAGCCTTGAAGCAAAGGAAGGCGACGAGGATAAATATGACACAGGTGCGGGTGACCAGGGACTTATTTTCGGATATGCCTGCAACGAAACACCCGAACTTATGCCTCTCCCCATTTCACTTTCACACAAACTTGCAAAGAAGTTAACTCATGTTCGCAAATCAGGGCTTCTTTCATATTTAAGACCTGACGGAAAAACTCAGGTTACTGTTGAATATGTTGACGGAAAACCTTCAAGAATTGATGCGATTGTTGTATCATCACAACACGCACCCGAAGTTGAGCTTGAGCAAATCAGAAAAGACATTACAGAACATGTTATAAAGACAACTATCCCCGAAAACCTCATGGATGAAAATACAAGAATTTTCATAAATCCCACAGGAAGATTTGTTATCGGCGGTCCTTGCGGCGACACAGGTCTTACAGGAAGAAAAATAATTGTTGATACATACGGCGGATATGCCCGTCACGGCGGCGGCGCCTTCTCGGGCAAAGACCCGACAAAAGTTGACAGATCGGGAGCCTACGCTGCAAGATATGTTGCAAAAAATGTTGTAGCAGCAGGACTTGCTGACAAGTGCGAAGTGCAGATAGCATACGCTATCGGTGTTGCAAAGCCAATATCGGTTCTTGTTGACACATTCGGCACTTCAAAATATGATGAGGACAAGATTTCAAAGGCAGTATCAATGTGCTTTGACCTTAGACCTGCGGCAATAATAGAAATGCTTGATTTGAGAAAACCAATATATGCTCCCCTTTCTTCATATGGACATTTAGGCCGTGAAGATTTGCCTGTTGTATGGGAAAAGTGCGACAGAGCAGATATACTAAAAAAGACAGTTGAAAGTCTCTAAAAACTTCAAAGCCGACAAATAATTTGTCGGCTTTTTGAATACTTTTATCTTAAAGACAAAAATTAAGATAAAAGATTTTGGAGGTAAAAATGAGTA
>JAZSLO010000196.1:0-1906 GCA_045535415.1 Eubacteriales bacterium | reverse complement strand
ATTTTCAAGAGCCTCTTTTGAATTTTTAAACTCAACCTTTTTGCCCTCAAGGAAAATTTCTCCGCCGTCCTTCTTATACACACCAAAAAGGCATTTCATAAGCGTAGATTTTCCTGCTCCGTTTTCGCCCATAAGTGCATGAACTGTTCCTGCTCTGACGGTAAGTGATACTCCGTCAAGCGCCTTTACTCCCGGGAATGTTTTTTGTATATTCTCCATTACAAGAAGTGCGTCATTTTTATTTTTGTTCTTCACTTATCTTTCACCCGTGTTTGTCTTATTCTCCTGTATATGTCGAATAAGGAATATTTACTCTCCATGTGCCCACTACATTTTCTGTATCAATGCCATCAAACTTTTCTTTGTCTGTGAGCATATTATCAAGTACCGCAAGTATAGTTTCAGCCATTCCTTTGCCATCCTGTCTTATTGTTCCTACCATTGAGCCTTGTGCAATTGCTGCCTTTGCAGCATCTGTTGCATCAACACCAAAAACAGGGATTGACTTATCTTTATTAAGATTATATCCTGCGCTCTGAAGTGCGGAAATCGCGCCAAGTGCCATTTCATCATTATTTGCAATTACAAGTTCAACCATATTCCCGTTACTTTCACTATGACGGGCAAGAATTGTACTCATATAGTTTGTTGCTGCCGCACTTGACCAAAGTCCGTCCTGGTCAACAAGATACTTATTCTTATTTGATGCGTCATAAAATTCGAGAGGTGGATGTCCGTTTTCCTCTAAAACTTTATTACAGTCTTCAACCGCAAACTGTGTTCTTGCAATAGCCTCCATATTGCCTTCCTGACCTTTAAAGAGTACATAACTTATTTTTCCGTCTTTATTAAGGTCGCATTTATCAAAATTATCTCTTAAATATTCGCCAATAAGCTGTCCCTGCATATGTCCTGCCATTTCATAGTCTGTTCCGACAAAGACACATTTATCATAACTTGAAACAACGCTTTCTTCAACGCTTCTGTTAAAGAAAACTACGGGTATATTCTGCTGCTTTGCCATATTTATAATTGTTATTGCGGCATCGTTTGAACCTGTATCTACTACATTTACACAAAGTCCTCTTGAACCTTTTGCAATAGCAGTCTGCACCTGTTCTGTCTGGGTTGTCTGGTTGCCGTTTGCATCATAAGAGTTAAATTTGACGGATGCATTTTTGAAAATTTTGTCCATTTCACTTCTTACACTTGAAATATAAGTGTCACTGTAAGTGTAATAAAATGTGGATATTTCGCTGTCGGTATTGTTGCCGCCGTTTTGACCGCCTCTTGAGCAGGATGCAAGTGCCAAAAGTGTTGATACAAGAATGAGCAAACTTAAAATTCTTTTCATTATTTTTCTCCCTTTGATGTTTTTTGCATTTATATGCTCTTATTCTGCTTGTTTTTTCTTGATTTATTCAAAAGAAACTCAAATTTGCCTTTATTTTTATTTTATATTTTTCCAAATCTCTTGACTTTGAAATAAAAATGGTGTAAAATATTATTGAAAATAACAACTGTTAAGAATAGTTGTTTAAATATATTTCAGGAGGAAAAACTATGTTTAAAATCTTCGCCGGTCTTAAAGGCTCCGGAAAAACAAAGCACCTTATCGAAATGGTAAATGAGGCTCAGGAAAAAACTTCCGGTAGCGTTGTTTGTATCGAACGCGGTACTAAACTCATTCACGAAATCAACAATGAAACAAGACTTATTGACGTTTCAACTTACGGTGTTGATACTTGGGAAATGCTTTATGGTTTTGTTTGCGGTATTCTCGCATCAAATTATGATATAACTGATTTGTTTATTGACTCTGCTCTTAAAATCTGTAAGGATAACCTTGATGGTTTTGAAACATTTGTTTCAAAGGTTAACCCCATTCTTGACAGTCACAACATAA
>JAZSLO010000104.1:0-8125 GCA_045535415.1 Eubacteriales bacterium | reverse complement strand
AGGCTGTCCTTTATGAAGCCGCAGACGCTTTTGATCTCGTTATCAAGAGTTCCAAGGCTAAGTTTGACGAGACCGTCGAACTTCACGTTAAGCTCGGTGTTGACTCCCGTCACGCTGACCAGCAGGTTAGAGGCGCAGTTGTTCTTCCTAACGGAACAGGTAAGACTGTTCGTACACTTGTATTCGCAAAAGGCGACAAGGCAAAGGACGCTGAAGAAGCAGGAGCAGATTACGTTGGCGCAGAAGAAATGGTTACAAAGATAACAAGCGAAAACTGGTTCGAATTCGACGTAGTAATCGCAACTCCCGATATGATGGGTGTTATCGGCCGTCTCGGTAAGGTTCTCGGTCCTAAGGGACTTATGCCTAACCCCAAGGCAGGTACAGTAACAATGGACGTTGCAAAGGCAGTTGCTGAAGCAAAGGCTGGTAAGATTGAATACCGTCTTGATAAGCAGAACATCATTCACTGTCCTGTTGGTAAGGCTTCCTTCGGTAAGGAAAAGCTTGCTGAAAACTTTGACACACTTCTCGCAGCAATAGTAAAGGCAAAGCCCGCTGCAGCAAAGGGTCAGTACATCAAGTCCTGCTCCGTTGCATCAACAATGGGCCCCGGTGTTAAGGTTAACACAGCAAAGTATCTTTAATTTGATATTTTGAATAAAAATCAAAAGCCGTTCACTTGAACGGCTTTTATTTTTTTGCCTTGTAAACATGGCTAATTTGTGCTATAATAATACAAACAATAAAAGGGAGCGATTTTCCATGGCAACAATTGATATAGTTACATTATTGTTAAGAAGTGCACCACAGTTTATTTTTGCAATGATAAGACTTGTAGTGATAGTTGGACTTTGTGTTTTTGGTATAATAAAAGGCGTACAATTTTTAAGAAAAAACAAGTTTTTCGGGAAGACAAGAACAATTATACTGTCTATAAGTTTAATTTTGCTTGTTGCTGCTTTATGGATATTTAATATGGGGTGGTTTAGAGTCATTCTGACATGGATGTTAGTTCCTGTGATACATGCAGTTGTGTTCTTTTTCATAAACCTTAATTCTGCCAAATATTTTGAAAATTCAAAAAAGCTCAAATTATTAAATATATTTTTCATTTTAACGTATGTAATGTCCTATTTACTGTTTCCTGATTTCGGAGATGTCGGAGGAATGTATTTCTTCTTTGGAATGGTACGAAGCGATGCTCTTTCAAATATAGCTTTTTTATCTTCAGTAATTCTTTTTATTGTACATATTGTTTTGTTGTTCATGCAGATTGCTGAAATCCACAAAGTAAAGAAAAGTATGATAGATAATCATTGATTTTTTGCCCTGTCTTGATATGAGCCTATACTATTAAATGCATTATAAAGGAGTTGTAGAAATGAAACATGAGAAAAGCCGGATTGTATGGTTTATAGGTATGCTCATTTCTATTTTAATTATTGTTACAGGAATAGTAACAGAGTTAACAGCGATAACGATATTTGGCGTGGTTGCTTTAGTTGCATCATATGTTCAGGCTTTTATCTTTTGCAGATGCCCGAATTGTTCACATTCATTTATGACAGTCAGTGGACTTGGCAAGATAAGATTGCTTGTCGAGGTTCCAAAGTATTGTCCCAAATGCGGGAAAGAGATAAATTAATAACCGATTTAAAGGACTATTTGATTATTATAAATGATTTTTCCAGCACACATAATTTGTTTTTAAGTTTTGCCAAAAGGAGATGTGATTGTATTGAGAAAAGAAAATTGTTCTCTGCATTTAAAAGCATCGGATAAAAATATTATAATAGTTGATGTTCAAATGAAATTCGACGAAGATACGGATATAAATGAATTTACAATGCTGTTGAACGGAGAGAAAATACAGTTGTCAGGATGTACTGAAAGTATTTTTGAAAAGCTTTCAAAATTATTAAAAGGCAAATATCAAATCCTTTCATGTTTTACTTGCAAATATGGGAACTTTTGTCCGCTTGGTGATCAGGATAACGAAATTTTTTGTATTAATGATTTTTCACCAAAATGCAAGTCGGATTTGTTCTTTTTATATACAGATATAGATGAGCGGGAAAAGAGAAGGCGCACACTGTTTGATGTTTGTAAAGAGTTTCAATTGTGTAGCGATGACTATTATACATACAAATAGTCTTTACTTTTTGAAAGGCATTAATTATGAAAAAAAGAATATTTATTGTTATGTGTACTTTTTTAATTGTCGTTGGTGCAATTTTATGTTTTGAGCCTAAAGTGCGTTTTAATAAAATTGATGGTGGAAGTGTAAAGTTTGTATATGGCGGTAAAAATGTACAAGAGGATTTAACGGATGAGCATATAATGTTGATTGTCAGGGCCTTTAAAAACAAAAGACTTTCCCAAAAGTTACCGTCTTGCGGTTTTACAGAGGATGTCAGCATAAAGATTGAGAATAAAACTTTTTGCATTGCGTGTGATACTTGTCCTATGGTATATTTACTTGAAGCGGATGGTTATTTTGAGTTAGACAAACAGGAAAATGACCAGATAAGAGATATTTTGCGTGAATATGGGTTTATATTTCCGTGCATATAATTTTCATACAAAACCACAAAGCGAGGTGAAAACAAGTGAGTGAAGATTTTTACAGAACAGTGCGAGAGGCATATGCCGAGGAATCTTTTATTGAAAAAAAGAGCGAATTTATATCGTATGTCGCAAGAATTGAGTCCGAAGACGAGGCAAAGGCTTTTATCGACAAAATCAAAACAAAGCACAAGGACGCAACTCACAATGTTTTCGCCTATATTCTCAAAGGCACGGGCATTGCGAGATTTTCCGACGACGGCGAGCCGTCGGGAACGGCGGGCGGACCTGTTCTTGAAGTCATAAAAAGAGAAAATTTAGTTGGAGTTTGCGTTGTTGTCACAAGATATTTCGGCGGAATTTTGCTTGGTGCAGGCGGACTTGTCAGAGCCTACGCAAAGGCGGCAAAGCTTGGAATTGATAAAGCTGGTGCGTGTGAATTTACAAAGCACGAAACATTTGATGTTTGCGTTTCATACGGTGACTACGAGAAGGTTATGCGTGACCTTGAAAAATACAATGTTATCTGTCACAACACCGATTTTTCTAACAAAGTAAAGCTTTCACTTTCGTGTGAGGGTGCATACTTTGAAAGTTTCGCGGGCTATATCAGCGATCTTACAAATGGCAAGGTCGGGTGCGAGATAACAGGAAGTATATTTGCACCAAAAGGATAAAACATTTAAAAATTAAAAGTTCTGTACACACAATGATGTGTACAGAACTTTTTTGTGCGCATTTTCGGGTCTTGCGATGTACTTTGAGTTTGTCAAATCTTCTTTCGACAGAATAATATAAAGTAGCAAAAGTTTTTGGGGTAAAAATTTTTTACAGGCAGAATAACTATACAAAAAACAGTTAAAAATAATTCCGTAGGAAATAAAACATACCAAAACAGACATAAAAATGCGGAGAGTGAACAAAAGTGAATGTCAGAAGAGGAGATATTTATTACGCGGATTTAAGTCCCGTTATCGGCTCCGAGCAGGGCGGTATAAGACCTGTTCTTATAGTTCAGAATGATGTAGGCAACAAATATAGTCCCACCGTTATTGCCGCCGCAATTACAAGCAAAGTTTCCAAATCAAAGCTTCCCACACATATTGAAGTTTATGCCGATAAATACGGCCTTGCGCGCGATTCTGTGATACTTCTTGAACAGATACGCACGCTTGACAAAACAAGGCTTAAAGAAAAAATGGGGCATCTTGACGAGGATGTAATGAATCAGGTGAATGATGCAATAACCGTAAGTTTTGGTCTTGAAGAAGCGGCAAGGCAGGAATTCATAGGCTGATTTTAAAAAAAATTAACCAAAAAATTCTAAGGTTAAAAAGGTGTGTTTCGGCGCAAACTTATATTGCGGACAAAAGAAAAGAGTCCGCAAAAGCAATGCTGAAAAATTATTTTGAGAGGTATTAAAAATGCTTTTTTCAAATAAATCGCAAGGCAATGCGTCGAAATACAAGTTTACAAAGCGTACAGAAAAAATGAAACTGCGAATTGTGGACAGTCCCTTCGAGATTGATGAAAATAATGAAAACATTCCGTTTGAAGACTACACAAACAATGGGAAAGTACCAATGTACGAAGGATATGCACCCGCAAACGACCCTTTCGGAAGTTATACGGGCGTGTGCGAGGATATTCACGAAAAGCCCGTGCAGGACGCTGACGATTTGTAAAACAAAATCATTCTTTCCTTAAAGTAAATTTTGTAAAGCAAAAAATGCACCCGAATTTTTCGGGTGGAAAAACAACAAAAAAGCGATGCCCGAAAGGGCATCGCTTTTTATGTTTTTGATTTAATTAAACATTTGTTATAACAACAGATGTTGTTTCGGGGAACCATCTAACCATTTCGCCGCAAACATCTCTTACTGCTGTTGCAGGAATCATTGTTCTGCCGTCAACGATTTCAGCAGCGATTTCGAGTGAGCCGAATCTTTCGTTATTCTTGAACACTTTCTTGTCGCCGATCTTGATTTTGATTTCGTCGCCGTCTTTCTTAGCGTAAACAGTCTTTGTCGCGTGATCCCAGGATACTTCATATCCGAGCTTTTCAAATACTGCGCGAAGAGGAATAACAGCTGTCTTTTCGTTTGCAGTAAGTGCAGGTTGAACATCAGCAAAGCTCATTCTTTCACCGTCAACATAAACCTTAACAGCGTCCTTTTCGGGATCTTCTGTGAGATACTTGTCATAAGGGTCAACGGGGAGGTTTTCAATCTTTGTGATTGTGTACTTGAATGCATCCTTTTCGCTTCCGAGAAGAGAAGCTGCAACAACTACATGAACCTTTCCGTCTTCGCTGATTTTTGCAAGGTCATAAGTCTTCTGTGTTGTGTAGTACAAATTGTTCTTTGTGAGAACAACATTGTATGTACCTTCAGCATTCTTCTTGAAGTAAAGATTTACTGTGTCGCCGGAAACAACTGTAAATGTATCGTAATCATCAAGGTTTTCAACTCTGTTGAAGTTTTCGATACCGTTTCTTGTTTCCCAAACGCCTTTACCGAATCTGAGAAGATTGATAAATGTGGGGTTGCCTGTGATATCGCCTGTCTTGAAGATTTCAGGCTTTGCGGAAACACCGATATGCATCCAGCAGTCATCAGATGCGATAACATCGGGAACCTGGTCAAATCTTACTGTTACTGAAAGGCCTTCAAGGTCATACTTTTCCTTGGAAGCAACGCCGCCCCAGTTTTCACCGTTCTGGTAGTAACCACCGTGTGAAACTGTAACTGTACCGTCATCGTTTCCTGTAACTGTAACGGGTGTGTTTTTTTCTACAACTGTGTTTTTGTCTTCAACTTTCTTTACAACATCATAGCCGTTGCCTTTTACCCAGTCTTCAGCGGTAAATGCGAAAACGCTTGTAGCAAGGCTCATAATCATAAGAGAGCAGAGAACAAATGAAAGAATCTTTTTCATAATTTATTTCCTCCAAATTATTTTTTATAATTATAACATATACCATTCCAAAAGTCAAACAAATTTTAGTCAAAACGCTTGATTTTGCACAAAAAAAGTGAGGTGTCTTTCGACACCTCACAAAAAGTTTTACATTAGTTGTAAAGCTCTCCGAGTTTTACAAGTCTGTCATACTTTTCCTTAGCTCTTTCTTCAGCCATAGCGAAGAGTTCCTGCGCTCTTTCAGGGAATGCCTGAGCAAGACGGCTGTAACGCGTTTCGCTCTTGATGAAGTCTACATAGCTTTCTGTAGGTTCCTTGGAGTCAAGTGAGAAGGGATTCTTGCCTTCAAGTTTAAGAGCAGGGTTGTAACGGAATGTCTGCCAGTAGCCTGCCTGAACAGCCTTCTTCATTTCTGCCTGACAGTTTGTCATACCGCCCTTAACACCGTGCATTTCACAGGGAGCGTAGCCAATAATGATTGAAGGACCGTTGTATGCTTCAGCTTCTGTGAGAGCCTTGATTGTCTGGTTCATATCAGCACCCATTGCAATCTGTGCTACACATACATAGCCGTAGGACATTGCGATCTGAGCAAGGTCTTTCTTGCCGATTGCCTTACCTGCTGCTGCGAACTGAGCAACCTGACCAAGATTGGAAGCCTTTGAAGCCTGACCGCCTGTGTTGGAGTAAACTTCTGTATCGAATACCATGATGTTTACGTCTTCGCCTGAAGCGATTACGTGGTCAAGACCGCCAAAGCCGATATCGTATGCCCAACCGTCACCACCGAAGATCCATACGGACTTCTTGGAGAGGTACTGCTTTTCAGCGAGTATTTCGGGAGCTGTGGGACATCCAGCCTTTGCTGCCTTTTCGAGTTCAACTACAAGAGCTGCAGTTGCCTTTTCGTTAGCCTTACCGTCGTCCTTTGTTGCGAGGTACTGCTCAGCTGCTGCCTTAAATTCTGCAGAAGCCTTGTCGGAAGCTGCCATTTCAGCAACCTTATTCATAAGCTTTTCACGGATTGTCTTCTGACCGAGGTACATACCAAGACCGTGTTCAGCGTTGTCTTCAAACAAAGAGTTAGCCCAAGCAGGACCTCTGCCGGAATCTCTGTTTACTGTGTAAGGTGTAGCAGGTGCACTACCGCCCCAGATAGAAGAACAACCTGTTGCGTTAGAGATGTACATTCTTTCACCGAAGAGCTGAGTGATAAGTCTTGCATAGGATGTTTCAGCACAACCTGCGCAAGAGCCGGAGAATTCGAGGAGGGGCTGGTTGAACTGGCTGCCCTTAACAGTAGTATCTGCAAAAGGAGTTTCCTTCTTTGTAACAGTTGCAACTGTGTAATCGAATACTTCCTGCTGATCAAGCTGAGAAGCCTGAGGTACCATCTTAAGAGCTCTCTTTTCGGGCTTTGTGGGACATACATCAACGCAGACACCACAACCCATACAGTCAAGAGGAGAAATGGAGAGTGTGAACTTGTATTCTTCGCAGCCCTTACCAATCATCTTTGCTGTGTACTTTGTCTGTGCAGGTGCGCCTGCAACTTCATTTGCATCCATAGCAAAAGGTCTGATTGTAGCGTGAGGACATACATAAGAACAGTTGTTACACTGTACGCAGTTTTCAGGAATCCATTCGGGAACGAGAACTGCAACGCCTCTCTTTTCGTATGCTGTTGAGCCCTGAGGGAATGTACCGTCAACATAATCCATAAATGTGGAAACAGGGAGGCTGTCGCCGTCCATGAGGTTAACGGGAGTTACTACATTGTTTACAAACTTTGCAAGATCTTCTCTCTTGTTTGTAACCTTAGCAGCAGCGTCTTCAACCTTTGCTGTCTTCCAAGCTTCGGGAACATCAATCTTAACGATTGCATCAACACCGGCATCAATTGCCTTGTAGTTCATTTCAACAACGGCTTCGCCCTTCTTGAGGTAGGACTTCTTAGCCATGTACTTCATGTATTCAACAGCCTTGTCGATAGGCATAATGTTTGCAAGAGCAAAGAATGCAGACTGAAGAATTGTGTTTGTTCTCTTGCCCATACCGATTTCAACAGCCTTGTCGATAGCGTTAACTGTATAGAATTCGATATTGTTGTTAGCAATGTAGTTCTTTACAGAACCGGGGAGATACTTTTCAACTTCTTCGGGTGTCCACTGGCAGTTAAGAAGGAACTTACCGCCGGGCTTTACATCGTTAACAATCTTGTAACCCTTGAGTATGTAAGAGGGGTTATGACATGCAACGAAGTCAGCTTTTGTGATATAGTAGGAAGACTTGATGGGCTTGTCACCGAATCTGAGGTGAGAAATCGTAACGCCGCCTGTCTTCTTTGAGTCATACTGGAAGTATGCCTGAATGAACTTATCTGTGTGGTCACCGATAATCTTGATGGAGTTCTTGTTTGCACCAACTGTACCGTCACCGCCAAGACCCCAGAACTTGCAGCTGATTGTGCCTTCGGGAGCTGTGTCGGGAGCAGCCTTTTCTTCAAGTGAAAGACCTGTAACGTCATCAACGATTGAGAGTGTAAAGCTATTCTTGGGATTTGCACTCTTGAGGTTTTCAAATGTTGCAAAGATTGATGCGGGAGCTGTGTCCTTAGAACCAAGACCGTATCTACCGC
>JAZSLO010000197.1:0-2523 GCA_045535415.1 Eubacteriales bacterium | reverse complement strand
ACTTAAATGCTTCGTTCGACTTGCATGTGTTAGGCACGCCGCCAGCGTTCGTCCTGAGCCAGGATCAAACTCTCTAAAATATTGTATTAAACACATCTCTGTGATTTAATCTATTCTAGAGCTTTGTTGCTCATTCTTTTTCGTCATCGCTGACGTTTCAATACTTTGCTATTTTAGCTTCCGTATTACTGTTTGAAAAGTACTTTTTAAAACTCTTCTTGATAGTCCTTAGACTATCGAATCTCGGGTTCCTTTTCTTATCTCGTTGTTTAATTTTCAAGGTCCAATCGCGGCCCTCTCTTGAGGACAGCTCAAAGAGTATACCACATACTCTCTTCCTTGTCAATACCTTTTTCAAAGTTTTTTTAACTTTTTTAGCATCGACTTTTTTCTCGCGCTTTCCGTCTCTATCGGGAAAGCTTGTATATAATATCACTTCCCTTTTCTTTTGTCAACCTCTTTTTCAACATTTTTTGTGGAAAAATTACCGTTTTGTACACGCGTTCGGGTGTTAAGTGTTTTTAACATAGTTGTGGAATGTTAATCAATGTAGTTTGGTGTAAACAAAACTGCCCTCACAGGGAGAGCAGATGTATTATTAAGTTGAATAAAATCTGAATCTGTTTTACTTTCTGTATTCAGACACAGAAAAAGCAATATTTTCATTATCTCTAAACTCTTTACGTGATATAAGTTTCATGCCTAAACTATCACACATTTCATCAAGACTGTTTAAGTCGCTATACATTCTACAGTCTTTAAGAACTTCAAGTGTTTCTTTTTCTGTAAATCCAAAAGGCGCTAAAATTCTGTGTTGTCTCATAAAAGCATTGTTTCTTGAAATAACAACAAATCTACCGTTGTCTGCCAACGCTCTAGAAACTTCTTTTAAAGTTTCAATAAGTTCTCTTGACTCATCCAACCCACAGGCAGTACATACTGTATCAAACGATTTATCTTTGAATGGCAAATACCAAAAATTTGCACATACTGGAATAATATTTTTCTTCTGATATTTAGCAACACCAAAAGCATTTCCAAGACAATCAAAACCTATATCAACAGTATATAAACTGCAATCTTTTGGCATATACAATGCAACTGAAGCAGTTCCTCCACCTGCACCTGTTGCCAATTCCAATATTTTATCAGTTTGTTCTTTGCAAACTAATTCGCCAAAGTAACGATATCTATCCCAAATAGAACCTGTTCCCTTAATTTTTGTTATTGTCCTTTTCTCGCCTATGCTCTTTTTATTAAATTTTTTAAACTCTTTTATTTGTGACTTTGTGATATTTCCGCTTTTATCACCCTTAATCCAAATATCAGTTTCTTTTCTCTTATATGAATTAAAAGCATTTAAAATATTTTCTTTTGTACCGTGTATTTCTTTTATGCGTTTGAGATAAACTTCATTCCAATCAGCAACATTATCACTTTTGATTTCTTCATAAATCTTTGTAATTATATCGGTATGTTCCCAAAAAATAATCTCAATCAGTTCACGACTCCAATCGGGGTTTGTCTTTTCAGGAAGCAAAATTGGAACACCTTCAATTATAGAAAAGCTTTCTTTGCCGTCCTTTGAAACAAGTTTCTTTTTCTCTGAAATCAATTCCTCGTGGCTTTGAGGTGCAACAAAAATCATTTTAACTTCTCCTATCACATCACGTTGAAAATTATGAAAACATTATATCACCCCTCCCCCAACTATTCAATACATCCTATATAAAAATACTAATAGCTTCCGTAATTCATAATTCCTCATTCATAATTTTTTCGCTCGCTGCATCGTCGCAGAAGCCCCGCCTGTGGGGGGTGAAGCGAGGCGAGGATGGCGCAGCGGTCAAAATCGCTCGGCGCTCCAAGCCGATAAGCGATTTTGGGAACCGCAAGAGTAAGGCATTCTTTTTCCTGGCGCGGAAAAAGAATCAAAAACGCGCTCTCATTTCCCCGCGTACCAAAAAAGAGACCGCCTAAGCAGTCTCTTTCTATAAATCTTAAATTATTCAGCTGTGTTCTTCTTGAGAGTTTCAAGTTCAGCTCTGAGTTCCTTGGGAAGCTTGTCGCCAAACTTGCTGTAGTACTCTTCGATACCCTCAGCGTCCTTAGCCCAGAGAGCCTTATCAACGTCAAGGATTGACTTAAGACCGTCAAGTGTGATTTCGTCTTCAAGACCTTCAAGGTTGATGTCTTCAGCCTTGGGAAGGTAACCGATAGCTGTTTCTTCTGCGCCAACCTTGCCTTCACATCTGTCGATGATCCAGTCAAGTACACGAAGGTTGTCACCGAAACCGGGCCACATGAAGTTGCCTTCGTCGTCCTTACGGAACCAGTTAACGTTGAAGATTTTGGGAGCCTTGTCAGCATCAAGTGTTTCACCGATGTCAATCCAGTGCTGCCAATAGTCAGCCATATCATAACCCCAGAAGGGAAGCATAGCCATGGGGTCGCGGCGAACAACACCTACTGCGCCTGAAGCTGCTGCTGTTGTTTCTGAAGCCATGATTGAACCTTCAAATA
>JAZSLO010000095.1:0-2426 GCA_045535415.1 Eubacteriales bacterium | reverse complement strand
CAAGGAGTTGAATACAAATTTTGTCTTCCTAAGACCGCTTGGCCTCCGACTTATAGGTATTTACACAGGACGTTCTCCTAAAGACAAATATTTTGTCATGGACGATGTTAGCCGCGACACTGTGTGGTGGACCTCAGACGAATACAAGAACGACAACAAACCTGTAACTCAAGAGGTTTGGAAAGAATTGAAACAAATAGCATTAAACGAATTATCAAATAAAAAACTCTACGTTGTTGACGGTTATGCAGGTGCCAACGAAAACACACGCATCAAGATTCGTTTCATAATGGAAGTGGCATGGCAAGCTCATTTTGTGAAGAACATGTTCATCCGTCCTACAGAAGAGGAACTCGCCAACTTCGGTGAACCAGATTTCGTAGTATATACTGCATCAAAAGGAAAAGTCGAGAACTACAAAGAATTAGGTCTCAACTCAGAGACAGCTGTCGTTTTCAACTTGACAGAAAAAGCACAAATCATTTTGAACACATGGTACGGCGGCGAAATGAAAAAAGGTATGTTCTCAATTATGAACTACTTACTGCCATTGAAAGGCATCGCTGCAATGCACTGCTCAGCAAACACCAACGAAAAAGGCGAGACAGCAATCTTCTTCGGACTCTCTGGAACTGGCAAGACCACTCTTTCTACAGATCCTAAGAGAGCTTTGATTGGCGACGACGAACATGGCTGGGACGACGACGGCATCTTCAACTTCGAAGGCGGCTGCTACGCAAAAGTCATCAACCTTGATAAAGAAAGTGAACCAGACATCTACAACGCTATCAGAAGAGATGCTTTGTTAGAAAATGTCACCGTCGATGAAAACGGCAAAATCGACTTCAAAGATAAGAGCGTCACTGAAAACACTCGCGTCTCCTACCCTATATACCACATCGAAAATATCGTAAAACCTGTATCAAAAGCTCCAGACGCTAAGAAAGTAATCTTCTTGTCAGCAGACGCTTTCGGAGTATTGCCTCCAGTTTCAATCTTGACTCCAGAACAAACAAAATATTACTTCTTGTCGGGTTTCACAGCAAAATTAGCCGGTACAGAACGCGGCATCACAGAACCTACTCCAACATTCTCAGCATGTTTCGGCGCAGCATTCCTTTCATTGCACCCGACAAAATACGCTGAAGAATTAGTCAAGAAAATGGAAAAAGTCGGTGCTACCGCTTACTTGGTAAACACAGGTTGGAACGGCACCGGCAAACGTATCTCCATCAAAGACACACGCGCCATCATCGACGCCATCTTGGACGGTTCAATAGAAAAAGCCGAGACAAAGAACATCCCTTACTTCGACTTCAAAGTCCCTACAGCATTGCCTGGCGTAAACCCAGACATCTTGGATCCACGCGACACTTACGCAACAGCTGAAGAATGGAATGTCAAAGCTGAAGACTTGGCAGGTCGTTTCATCAAGAACTTCGAAAAATTCACCTACAACGAAGCTGGCAAGGCTTTGGTTGACGCAGGACCGAAACTTTAATCCTTCGGATGTCAATGGACAACAGTCAACAGACAACAGACTTTTGTCCACATTATACAATAATAAAAAAGTCGTTCAGGATTTTCTGAGCGACTTTTTAGTTTTATCACCTTATTTTAAATGATTCTTATAATCTACTAAATCAAAATACATCAACCGAGTAAAAGAATCATCATCATTATTATGTAACGCTACAAAGCCATTCTTCTCATAAAAAGAAACGGCTGACTTGTAAGCATCAACAGTAATAAACCTACAACCCGTTTTATTATTGATTATAAAATAACCTTTAATAAAATCCAATAACATTGATCCAATTCCACTGCCTTGAAACTTGTTCTCTATTGCGAACCTTCCTATCTTTACAGCTGGATAACTTTGAATTCTTTTTTTATTAACAAACTTATGACTCCTAAAACGATTGAAATTTGTTTTATTATCAAATTCATGAATTGAAATCTTATCATTCAACAAACTAAAAAAAGCAACTGTATTATCATATTCTTCCATTATATAGTTTGCCGATAATAAAGATTTACAATATAACATAGATTCGTTTATTATAAAATCATCCAAATCAGCATCACCGCAACAAAATGAATTTATTGCCTCATCCTCAGTTAAACGACGAACTATCATTATCTAAAACTTCGATATACTAATAATATATTCGTAATTTTTCTTTACTCTTTCTATTTCTTCCTTGGGAACAACTCTTGTCTCTTGCATACGTTCCATAAAACGTTTTGCATCTTCACCTGTTAAAATGGGTGTTTCTTTAATCTTTCTTGCCATAGTTTCATTATTTTAGATTTTGCTCACAAAAGTACAACATTATTAAATTGTTGTCAAGAAAAATAAAGTTAAAGTTTTTTAACACTATTTTGTTTCAACACATTGATAAAACAACAGACTTTGTCCACAA
>JAZSLO010000137.1:0-2113 GCA_045535415.1 Eubacteriales bacterium | reverse complement strand
CCGGTCAAAAAAAGCGGTTATAAACCTCCCAAAAGAAAATTGACATGGACTGACCTCAAAAACCGTGTTTCGCACAGAGTTCAAGTTCGTCTTTCATATTTGGTTGTTTCTGCAATCTATGCTGCGATTGCAGGAATCATTGTATCTATATGTATATCTTTAATATCTCCGTTATTTGACTCAACATTTTCGGGAGTCTTCGGCGATTCGGCACCAACATTTGAAGCGCCGCTTGCATCAATATACAAAGGCTCTGATGTTTCGGGAGGTACAATTCTTTCATCCCAGCTCGAAACACCCTTAATAAATCGACAGTTCGCATTGCTATATTCTCAGGAGTTGGGAATCAACGCTCCCGTCTATAGCGGTACAAGTAAACGTGTTCTTGCGGCAGGTGTAGCATTTGACAAAAGTGGTTCAATGCCCGGCGAAAACTCAAACATTTACCTTAAAGGCTATGCCACATCTTCACTTATCGGCATTAAAGACGCAAAAAAGAATGATGAAATAACCCTCACAACAAACTACGGTTATTTCAGATATAAGGTAACAAAGACAGAGGTTCTTTCCAACGAAGAAGCAAAGAAAAGAAATGTTACCATAGGTAAAGAGAATCTCATAATCCAGGTTCCGTACCCGTTTGACACCTTGACAGACTCACGTTATGAAACTTTCTGCGTCTATGCAGAAAAGATTTCAGGTCCGTCGGCAACTGCAAACTGATTATAATTCAGAGTAATGTTTCAGAAAGGAGTTTTAATCTTGGCATCAACACACAACAACTCAAGTCATTCAGAACATTCTCATTCAAGTCACAAGCATCATCACCATCATCACTCGAGCCACAGCCATCACAGTCATTCCAACAGTTCACACAGCTCAGGCTCTAAATCAAGATCATCAAAAAAGAAAAAAAGCAAATTCAAACATTCATTAAGGCGACCTCTCAGTCACCTTGTTTCCGTAATGCTTACTTTGTTTGTTTTTGTTTTCTTTTCACTGATTGCAATTTTTTGTGGTGCATTCAACGAGTCATATATTTCCAAAACACTTACAAACGAGACTTACATCGCACAGCTTTATGATGCTCAACTTACGGAAGCAACTGCTCTGGCATCCGATTATAATTTATCAAAAAATATTTATAATAATGTCATCACTCAGGACACGTTGATTCAGCATATCAACGAATATCTCGATTCCGTATTCAACGGTAGCGGTAAGTCTGTTGATCTTGCGGCTATGAAAAAAAATCTTACAATCAATATTGAAAATGAAGTCGTAGAATCGGGCAAAAAATATGACGAAGAAGCTAAAAAGGTCGCAACAAATTTCGTTCTTACTTTCGGTGAAAAGTATTTTGAACTGATTGAGATCAACAACCTTCGCACAATCACATCACTAAAAATTCCATTCATTATCGTCTTTATTATTTGTGAAATTTTGTTGGCACTTCTTATTCCGATTTTTGCTTTGCTTGTTGATAAATTTCACCGAAATAACCACAAAACAACACGACAGCTTGCTTATTCGTTTATAGGCGCCGGAATGTTAACCTTTGCAGTACCCTTTATTTCAAGACTGTTAAATACTTACGGTACTTTGCAAGCTTGGCGTGAATACGTCTACAACTTCTTTATTTCATATTTCAATCATATTATGAACGTATGGATGCTGTTCTCGCTTATCCCGCTTGCTATGGGCGCAGGTTTTATCCTCTGGACAAGATACAGAAAAAATAAATTGAAAGTTTAAGGTATACGAAAGATAAAACAAAAGTGGCTTGCAGATGCAGGCCACTTTTTGTACTTTTTAAGTCAATTTTTTTGACAAATTTTTTCTTGTTTTTTTATAAATAGACCGCACATAATATTCTTGCAAACGCAAACAACTTTTTTATGAGGGGTGTAATTAAAATGTCTAAAAGCAACAACAAGAGTGTTGTACCTGAAGCACGTGAAGCTCTCGACCGTTTCAAGATGGAAGCAGCAAGCGAAGTTGGCGTAAACCTCAAGCAGGGTTACAACGGTGACCTCACATCTCGTGAAGCAGGTTCTGTAGGCGGACAGATGGTTAAGAAAATGATCGAGTCCTACGAAAGAAATATGAAATA
>JAZSLO010000061.1:0-6434 GCA_045535415.1 Eubacteriales bacterium | reverse complement strand
AGGGAGTACACTTACCGCAGGATTCATCAACTGTAAATTCAAGGAAGAATTTAGCAATGTCAACCATACAGTTGTCTTCGTCCATAACAATAAGTCCGCCTGAACCCATCATAGAGCCGATTGCAAGGAGGTTGTCATAGTCAATAGGTGTGTCGATAAGGTGAGCAGGGATACATCCGCCGGAAGGACCACCTGTCTGAGCAGCCTTGAACTTCTTGCCGTCCGGAATACCGCCACCGATTTCTTCGATGATTTCACGAAGAGTTGTTCCCATAGGAACTTCAACAAGACCTGTGTTGTGAATCTTACCACCAAGAGCGAATACCTTAGTACCCTTGCTCTTTTCAGTACCCATAGAAGCAAACCATTCAGCACCGTTGAGGATAATCTGAGGAATGTTTGCATAAGTTTCAACATTGTTAAGAACAGTAGGACGACCGTTAAGACCCTTAACTGCAGGGAACGGAGGACGAGGACGAGGTTCGCCTCTCTTACCTTCGATAGATGTCATAAGAGCAGTTTCTTCACCGCAAACAAAGGCTCCTGCACCAAGTCTGAGCTCTAAGTCAAAGTTAAAGCCTGTTCCGAAAATGTCCTTGCCGAGAAGACCGTATTCACGAGCCTGCTTTATAGCAATGTCAAGTCTTTCAACAGCGATAGGATATTCTGCACGAACATAGATGTAACCCTGGTCAGCACCGATTGCGTAGCCGGCAATTGCCATAGCTTCAATAAGTGCGTGGGGGTCGCCTTCGAGAACCGAACGGTCCATGAATGCACCCGGGTCACCTTCGTCAGCGTTACAGCAAACATACTTCTGTCCGCCGTCCTGAACGAGATTTCTTGCAAGCTCCCACTTCTTACCTGTGGGGAAGCCTGCGCCGCCTCTACCTCTGAGTCCACTGTCAAGAATGCACTTGATAACTTCGTCGGGAGTCATTTCAGTAAGAGCCTTACCAAGTCCCTGGTAACCGCCTGTACCTATGTATTCTTCGATGTTTTCAGGGTCGATAACACCGCAGTTTCTGAGAGCTACTCTCTTTTGCTTCTTGTAGAATCTTGTTTCGCTAAGGGGAACGTCTCTTACATCAGTAACTTCCTGAGCATCTGATTCTGCATAAACAAGTCTTTCAACAAGACGGCCTTTGAGAAGGTGTTCTTCAACGATTTCGGGAACGTCGTCAACAGTTACTCTGCTGTAGAATGTTCCTTCGGGATAAACAATCATAACAGGTCCGAGAGCGCAAAGACCGAAACATCCTGTCTGAACGATCTTAATTTCGTTTTCAAGACCTTTAGCTGCCAATTCTTCGGCGAGCTTTTCACGAATTGCAACACTACCGGATGATGTACAACCTGTACCGCCGCAAATCAATACATGTGAACGTATCATAATTTCAGTTTCCTCCGTAATTATTTATGCTTTAAGTAAATATTCACTTACAGGTTTTCCGCCCTTGATGTGCTGTTCAATGATTTTTGCAACCTTGTCAGCAGTCATGTGAACGTAAGTAGACTTTTCTTCGCCGGACTTGTAAATTTCTACAACGGGTTCGTACTGGCAGATGCCGATACAACCTGTCTGGGAAACAGTAACGGTTTCAGAAAGACCCTGCTTTGCAACTTCCTCAACAAAAGCATTGAGAACAGGTCTTGCACCGGCAGCGATACCACAGGTAGCCATACCAACAACTACACGAATTTCGTTTGAGCCTTCACGGATTGAAACCTTGTCCTTCATCTTTTCTCTGATGGCAGCAAGTTCTGCTAATGATTTCATTTTGAATTCCTCTCTTTCTTAGTGTGTTTATTTATAATTTTCTTTTAAAAACTCGCTTATCCACAAAACAACTTCGGGGTTTGAAAGGGGAACATCCTCTCCAAGAACCTCTTTTAGTTCTTTTGTGTAAAGTCTTATTTGTTTTTCTCCAATAGTGTGCGTGAATAAAAGGTCTGTTGTTTCGTCAAGCCCCTGTATCAGCGTTACTATTGATGAAATTATATCACCCAAGGGAGTATAGTCTATGTGGTTCTTTTTAAAAGTTGCCACAACTTTTGTCCCGTGGTTTTCCGGAAATTCGTCCATATGACGCGATTCAATATAAAGACTTCCGCCTGTCTGCTCTGCACAAAGTTTGTAAAGGGGAAGCCCCATACCAACTTTTCTTGTTGTTCTTGTTGTGCAGAACGGGTCAAGCACATTGTCGAGCATCTGCTTTTTCATACCAAACCCGTTGTCGGTTATGGTAACGATTAGCGAATCATCCGTTTCAGCAAGGTCAATCTCGATTAAAGTTGCCTTTGCTTTGACTGAATTTTTTGCAATGTCAAGAATGTTAAGAGAAAGTTCTTTCATTATTGTTTCTCCGGATTTGTTTGTTTTAGCATTTCAAAGAATCTTTGTCGAACTAAATTTGACGAATAAGGCTCGTCATCTATTTCAACATAGTTTTCTTTTTCGTTTATGTCCCACAGAAAGTGGGCATCTGAATTTATAAGTTCAAATTTGTCTTTTAAAGACGGAATTTGTTCTTGTAAACTTATTTTCTTTTCCTTGTCGTAATATTCAACGCAATGAAAGGAAGGACTTTCGGGCATAGTTCCGAGTATTCCCACAATGCCGTTTGAAGTTTTGTCAATGTGGGCAGGGAAGGCAACGCCATTGTTGTTTGTAACAATCTCATAAGCCTCGTCAAGCGAGAGATTCAGAGCCGCCGGAAGAAAATATTCATATTCACCGCAAATCTCGTCGTTTTCGTCAATTAAGTGTTGATGACCGAAAACATCAATTTTGTTTGGAATTTTAAGTGAATGTTTTTCGAGAATGTCCGATACTCTCATTGCATCGTCGAGGTTCTCAAAAAGCGCCACCATATGAATTTCTTCTGCTGTTGTAATTTCGACACCGCAAATTCCGATAAGTCCCATTCTTTTTGTCATTTTGAGAAAACTTTCGCAGTTTTTGCAGGTGTTGTGGTCACAAAGTGCTACAATATTAAGTCCCTTGAGGGCAGCCATCTGACAGATGTTGCCTGGCGTCATATCGTCGTCACCGCAGGGTGACAGACATGAGTGAATGTGTAAATCGTAATAATATCTGTTCATTCTCTGATGTTGTCATAAACCTTTGCACAAAGTTCAAAGATTCCCATTTTCGAAGAAAGAACATTTATGTTTTTATCTTTAGCTAAAGTTAAAAAGTCATTTTCGGGAATAACGCCTTCTGCAAGAATTATGCAGGAAAAGTCAAGAAGCGATGCAACTGCAATTACATTGTTGTTTGACATAATTGTAATCCATGCATTTGATTCTTCACCGTGTCCCATAACCCAGCTTAAAAGGTCTCCCGCATATGCAGAGGAAATTTCACGGGAAAGGTCAGCATTATTTAAAACTTTAAGATCTAAATTTTGCGAAAGTTCTTTAACCGTCATTTTTTTCCTCCGAAATTTGTTTTTTCTTTCTGTCAAGCACAACGCAATCTGAAAGATTTGCATTTCCTTCCGCAACATCTCTTGCGAAAGCTGTGCAGTTGGGTGAACCGCAGGCACCGCAGTCAAATTCGGGAAGAAGGGAATATATTTCCTGTGCTTTTTTCAGAATTGTCATTCTTGAGAGCATATCACCTTTTGGCTTGTCATCATCGGGACTTTGCGCAAAGGATGAATATTCTTCCGTGAACATTGAAACATCATCTTCCGAGTATCTGTTCATAGTAACGGGAAGATATCTCTTTAAATTCTGAATTTTAACTTTTGCAAGATAAGGATTCTCAACAGTGAGAACACCGCCTACACATCCGCTTGAGCAAGCATTGAGTTCTATGTAGTCAAGGAAAGGGAAGGAGCCTGTCTCAATTTCGTCAAGAACTTTTATAACATTTTCAATGCCGTCTGCCGCAAGATAGTGGTCGTTAAGTAAAGCACTTGCCTCGCCGCTGCTGACAGCCCAGCTCATGCCAACCATACCAACTCTTGACACAGGTTTTGGCGACATTTTTTTGTTCATAACGTTGAGAAGTTCAAAATATACCTCGTTCATCGGAATTACATAGTCAACAAAGCTTTTTTGTCCCGCAAAGGAGTTCTTAACATAACTTGTCTTTGCCGTACAGGGAGAAATGAAAACTGTTGCAATGTCATTCTCTTTTAAATCGGGGTGTCTTTGGATAGCTTCCTTCTTTGCAATACTTCCTGCAATTTCCATTGGGGGAAGTATCGGGATTATATTTTCGAGAAGTGACGGAAAGCGAAGCGAAATAAGACGCACAACAACAGGGCATGCTGAACTTATAACGGGTTGCTTTATGTCTTTTCTCTTTAAGTACTGTCTTGTATATTCAGTAACAAGCTCTGCCGCTCTTGCAACTTCAAAAACATGGTCAAAGCCCATATCAAGAAGACCCTGGAGCATATAGTCCGCATCGTCAAGATTTGAAAACTGACCGTAAAGTGCGGGGGCGGGAAGAGCAATTGTATATTTCTTTCCAAAAGGAATGTCTGAAAGTTTGTCATTAACTGCTTTCTTTGCCTTGTGTGGACATACCATAATACACTGACCGCAGTCGATGCAGCGATCGGAATTTATAACGGCGTGCCCATCTCTTATGCGTATAGCTTCTGTCGGGCAGTGCTTCAAGCAGGTAATGCAGCCCTTGCATTTTGAAACATCAAGGGAAACAGAGTGCTTGTATTGAGCCATTTAAATCACCTCACGGAATTACTGTGATGGTAAGAGTAGTGCCTTTTCCAAGTGTGCTTTCTATTTTGAAATCATCCGAATAGCGTTTAATGTTGGGAAGTCCCATTCCTGCGCCGAAACCCAGAGAACGGATGTTGTCGGGAGCCGTTGAATAGCCCTCGCTCATAGCAAGGTCAATGTCGGCAATTCCGGGGCCGTTGTCCTTTAAAACAAGAACTATCTTGTCAGGACTTACTTCAACATCAGCCTCGCCGCCGCCGGCGTGGATAACCATATTGATTTCAGCCTCGTACATTGCAATTGAAACTCTGCGGATAACCTCGGAGTCAAATCCTATTTCACGCAGTATTTTCTTTACGCTGACCGACGCTACGCCGGCTGATGAAAAATCATTGCCGTCGACATCAAAATGGTAACGAAGAATGTTGTTGTTATCCATTTTTCTAAACCTCGTTATTTGAAAGTCCTGCACCATAAAGAAGACCGCAGGCTTCAAACATACGCTTTGTTGTTGCAAGAACAACAATTCCCGATTCCTGAGCTAAAGCAATCATTTCGGGCGAGGGATCTTTGCTTCTTACAAAAACCACGCATCTCATATCCATCATTTCGCAGGTTCTTATAACCTGAGGGTTAACAAGACCTGTAATGAGAACTGCCTGATTTTTAACATAGGCAAGAACATCGCTCATCATATCGCTTCCGCATGCGGAATGAACTTCGTTTTCAAGTTTGTCCTCACAGCACAGAACCCGTGCCGAGAGAAGATTTGCAATTTCGGAAATTTTCATAATTGTAAAGTCCTTTAATACTTTTCAGTATTTATTCCTTTCGAAAATTTGCTGCAAAATCTTATGCAGAGTACTTTGCAAGAATTCCGTCAACATCATCGGGAAGAAGTCTTCCGTAAACGTCGCTGTTAACAAGAAGAACGGGTGCAAGACCGCAGGCACCTACACATCTGCAGGAAGTAAGTGAGAACTTACCGTCGGGAGTACATCCGCCGTCTTCAACGCCGAGTTTTTCTTTAAGACGGTTGTAAAGGTCTCCTGCACCTTTAACGTAGCATGCAGTACCAAGACATACAGAGATGTTGTACTGACCTTTGGGGTTGATGGAGAACTGAGCGTAGAAAGTAACAACCTCGTATACTTTTTCAAGGGAGATGTCAAGACCTTCTGCGATTCTCTTCTCAACTTCGATGGGAAGATATCCGTAAACATCCTGTGCCTGCTGAAGAACAGGGATAAGTGCGCCGGGCTGTCCCTTGTGAGAAGCAATGATTTCAGAAAGCTTCTTTGCCTGTTCGGGAGTTTCCTTAAAAGGAACGAGTGAAATTGTGTTAGCCATTAGCTTGTACCTCCTAATAAAATAATTTCTATCACAATTGACAATATTATAACATACTATTTATAAAAAATAAAGAGGGAAAAGCAAAAACACAACGATTTTTTGCACTTTTCTTCATTAATTTTAACTAATTTTTCAAAAATTTTCACTTTAACGCTTTTTCATTAAATCTTTGTTAATAATTTAACAGACGTTGCTGTTTTTAAAAAATTAAATAAATAGACTAAAAAATGTAAAAAAGTGAATATAAAATGTATTTGTCCCGAAAGGGAATATGAGTTCGAAACCTTCCTCATAAAAAACAAAACTAAAGGAGAATAAAAATGAATAAGAAAATTAAGAGTGTAACTACAAGTGCGATTATCGCGGCACTGTATGTTTTG
>JAZSLO010000047.1:0-2429 GCA_045535415.1 Eubacteriales bacterium | reverse complement strand
TTTTTCATAAATTTTTTCTCCTTTAAGTATATTTTAAACGGGAGGACTTTTGTCCTCTATTGTTTCCGAATGTATGACGGAGCTTTTTTATAAAAGTTCCGCATATTTTTTAATTTTCATTTTTTTCAATAAATTCCTTTAGTTTTTCAAAGGACGCATCACTTATATCGTGCTCAATTTTACAACTGTCCTCAAAAGCAGTGTCCTCGTCAACCCCTAAAAGTATAAGAGCCTTTGCTATAATGTTGTGTCTTTCGTAAACGCGCAGAGCCTCTTTTTGTCCCTCAGCGGTCAGTTCAATGTCTCCGTCGTTATTTACAGTTATATATTCCTTTTCGCGAAGATGCTTCATTGCGACCGAAACGCTGGGCTTTGAAATACAAAGTTCTTTGGCAATATCAATACTGCGGACATTTCCTTTTTTGTTTTTTATAACAAGTATTGTTTCAAGATAATTCTCCGCCGATTCATTGATTTTCACTTTTTTATCCCTCCCTCGTTTTGCCGAAGGTTGTTATTTATATACATTATAAAGTAAACTTGTCCTTTTGTCAAACATTTAAGTACAATTTCAACAAATTTCATTTTTTTGAAAAATTCTCTTGACAAAACACGATTTTTGGTGATATACTCTCTATAGTTAGTCGAGACTAACTCGTTGTGCTTGAAGGAGTGAAAAAATTGAATTTAACTAAGGTTCCGACAGAGAAAGAATATACAATAAAAGAGATAAATTCAAATGACGAAAATCTTAAATCATTCCTTTTTACGCTCGGATGTTACGAAGGACAAAAAATAACCGTCCTCTCAAGACGCAAAAGCGGATGTATTGTAGCAATAAAGGATGCAAGATATAGTATTGATAAGGACCTTGCATCTTCAATTACAGTTTAAATGTAGCTTGCGGCACTCAAGGTGCCGTATAAATTATAAAAGGCGGTTAGTCGTCACTAACCAAAGGCATCATCAGGAGGAAGACAATTATGCGAATTGCTCTGGCGGGCAACCCCAACAGCGGAAAGACAACGATGTATAATGCGCTTACGGGAAAAAATGAAAAGGTGGGAAACTGGGCAGGAGTAACTGTTGAAAAAAATCAGAGTCCCATTAAAAAGCGTTATTATAAAGGCGATAAAGAACTCTTTATAGTTGACCTTCCTGGAGCATATTCAATGTCACCCTTTACATCGGAAGAAAGTGTTACAAGCACATTTATAAAAAATCAAAAGCCTGATGTCATAATAAATATAGTTGATGCCACAAATTTAAGCAGAAGTCTGTTTTTTACAACCCAGCTTTTAGACCTTGGAATACCGCTTATTGTTGCGCTCAACAAAAGCGATTTGAATAAAAAGAAGCACACACAAATTGACGAGAAAAAACTTTCGGAAATTTTAGCATGTCCCGTTATAGAAACTGTTTCAACTTCAAAACGCGGACTTTCAAATGTCATAGATTTGGCTGTGTCGGTTATAGGCAAAAAACAAAATGCACCGTTTAAGCCTAAAAATGTAAACATTGATGACATAGAAAGCGCAAAAAAAGCCGACAAAGAGAGATTTGAATTTGTAAACAACGCAGTTTTAAGTGTTGAAAACAAAAGTGTTGTGTCAAATAAGAAAAACACTCACGATAAAATCGATGGAATTCTCACAAACAAGTGGATAGGACTTCCGATTTTTGCACTTGTTATGTGGTTTGTGTTCTGGCTGTCACAGGCAGCACTCGGCCCGTTTCTTGCTGATAAAATTCTCTGCCCTGTAATTGACGGCTTTGGTATAATTGTCGAGGGCTGGATGGAAAATGCAAGTGATATTCTTAAAACTATTGTTGTTGACGGGATTGTGGGCGGTGTCAGTGCAGTTGTAAGTTTTCTGCCGCTTGTTATGGTAATGTACTTTCTTATTGCACTTCTTGAGGACCTTGGTTATATGGCAAGAGCAACTGTTGTTCTTGACCCGATATTTAAAAAAGTCGGACTCTCGGGAAAAAGCGTTATCCCCTTTGTTATAGGAACGGGTTGTGCAATCCCCGGAGTTATGGCTTGCAGAACTATTAGAAATGAGAGAGAACGCAGAGCCACTGCTCTTCTTGCGCCCTTTATGCCATGTGGAGCAAAGCTTCCTGTAATATCCCTTTTTGCAGGTGTATTCTTTGGCAATAATGCATGGGTTGGAACAATTATGTATTTTGCAGGAATTGTAATAATATTCTTTGGTGCGCTTATCATAAACGGAGTTTGCGGAAATAAAAACAAAAAGTCTTACTTTATAATAGAGCTTCCCGAATATAAGTTCCCAAGTCTGTGGAGAGCATTTTTATCTATGTGCCAAAGAGGCTGGGCATACATTGTAAAAGCAGGTACAATTATTCTTGTATGTAATGCCGCAGTTAAGTCGGATCGTAGCCATGTCGTTCTGTGAGCCAAG
>JAZSLO010000004.1:0-5290 GCA_045535415.1 Eubacteriales bacterium | reverse complement strand
ACAAATTTTGTCTTCCTAAGACCGCTTGGCCTCCGACTTGAAGGCTCTGTGGGTTTAACATATCCAACAAGGTCGATAAACATAAGTTCAGACGCCTTTTCACAATCAAAGTCTATTCTCAAGCTGTCAAGAAAATCCGCCTCATTTTCAAATCCTATAACGGATGTCTTTTTACCGTTAAGCCAGATAAGTGCTGTATTATCATATGTATTTGTGCTTATTCTGAGAGTCTGCCAGACATTTGCGTTATGCTTTCTTAAAACACCGCCTCCACCGCAAAGAGCATCATATTCATCATAAACAGATACAACTCTCTTATCACCGCTGCAAACCGAAACTGTTATCTTGGAATTTTTCTTGGGAAGGTAATATTTAACTTCAAACACAACATTTCCGCTTGCTCTGTCAAATTTTCTTACAACATTAGTAGATGAGCCTGCCCCCGCCTTCAAATCATAAACATATGCCTTTGTCATAAAGTCAACCCAGGGGTGATCAGGCACATCATAGTAGTCGATATATTTTATTGTGGACTTGCCCTTTGTGCAAGTTACAATGTAATCATCGGGCACATTCCCCTCGTGGAAACGACTGCCCTTATCTACAAAAAGATAATTCTTATAGAGTTTTACATTATGTTCAAGTGTAGCCTCGCCTATGTCTTCCTTTTCAAAACCGCACTTAAGAACTGTTATGCTCTTTGCATTTCCTGTAACACGGCAATTTCCTATAAATTTTCCGTCTGACCAGTATTCAACAAGACCATTATCCAAATCAAGCGTGAGTCTTAAATCATGAAGTCCAAGAGCCACCTTGAACATAGTCTGATTTCCCGCAACAAAATATCCTTTGCGATATTCCATTTTGAAAAATTCATGCGTTTTATTATTGAATGAGAAGAAAAATCCCTCTCCCGAAATAAGAGTATATTCCGCCTCAAAAGTGAGTTTTCCCTCTGTCTGCTCATTGATTTCACGCTTTGCTATTGTGGGAAACGTTGTGAGAGTGCTTATAAATTTTCTTCTCGCATCCTTATCCTGCTTTGTAATGCCTCTGCCGGAGCCTCGAAAATCTGTGTCCCAGTCAGTAAGTGCATTTCCCCAGTACCATCCGTTCTTATCGTCGATAAGGTACATAGGGGTTTTATTTTGGGTATTTTCCATAAAATCGCCCTCCTTTTTTAAGTACTTTCCCGTACTGACTCAATCTTAACCTACCCCACCATAAAAGTCAACTATTTTGAACAATCTTGTGTTTTTTTTACATATGTAGTTGATTTGTGCAAATTTACACATAACAAAACCCCGACCTTTCGGTCGGGGTTTTATACTATTTTTTCTTGAATGTTATAAATCCATAGCTATCCAAAATTCCGATAAACTTTGAAAGTCTTTCATACAAAGGATTTGCTTTTTCGCCAAAGTGTTCATACACAATTTCGCCAAGCTGTATTATATTCTTCTCGCCATCTATTATCGGCCACACAAACGAGCCGTTTTCATCAAGGTGAATATAACTGACTTTAGGCTTTTTGAGAAGTTTCTGGGCAATTTTATTCATAACACCTTTATTCTTAATTTCAAGTGTTACAAGTCCGCTCTTTTCATCCTTTGTCCAAGCTATATCGGGGTTCTTGACAGGAATTCTTTCAAGATAGTTCTCTTTTGTCTTTGTCTTTTTCATTACTTATTATTGCGCTTTTTGAAAAGCGAGAACTTGAGAACTGTGAAAATTATAACTGCAAAGAGTACGAGTGATCCAATATTTGATACCACAGGTGAAAGACCCAGTTTACCCGAAACATCAACAACCTTATCAAGTCCAACTACTGCAAGAAGTGCAAGAATAATGCCAACAAGACCTTCGCCCGCAATCATACCTGAGCAGAAGAGAATACCATCATTTGTAATTGCTTTCTTTTCTTCATCGTTTTTCTTGAGTTTATCCATTGCGAGTCTTACAAGACCGCCCACCATAATACAAGCATTAAGCTGAACAGGGAGGTAAATACCGATTGCAAAAGGAAGAACGGGGATTCCGATAACTTCAACAACTATTGCAATAAATACACCTGTAAATACAAGAGCCCAGGGGAGATTTCCGTCCATAACGCCCTCGATAATAAGCTTCATAAGTGTTGCCTGAGGTGCTGCAAGCGCATCTGTTCCAAAGCCCCATGCAGAATCGAGAAGGTAAAGTGTTCCGCCAATTGCAAATGCAGCTGCAACAACACCGATTATTTCACCAATCTGCTGCTTTCTGGGTGTTGCACCGAGAAGGAAGCCTGTCTTCAAGTCCTGTGATGTATCGCCCGCAATTGCAGATACTATACAAATAATTGAACCTATTGCAATAGCACTTGCCATTCCCTTGACACCTGCATCGCCTGTTGCCTTAAGAATAAGTGTTGTTACAAGAAGTGTTGCAATTGCCATACCTGATACAGGGTTATTACTTGAACCAACAAGTCCAACCATTCTTGATGATACGGTTGCAAAGAAGAATCCGAATACTACAACTATTATCGCACCGATTAAAGTTACTGGAATTGCAGGAACAAGCCATACAAGAAGTGTCAGAACTGCTATTGCAATTATAACAGTTACAATATTCAAATCCTTACTTGTTCTGTCAGTTGATGTAGCCTTTGAGCCCTTCATACTCTTTATTGCGCCCGAGAATGTCGAAACAATAAGAGGAAGAGATTTGATAAGGCTTATAATACCGCCGGCTGCAAGAGCGCCTGCGCCGATATATCTGATGTAAGAACCCCAGATAGCGCCTGCTCCGCCTGATGCAAAAAGTTCACCTATTGTATTTGTAGTTTCGGGATACATTACTGCATTTCCACCAAAGAGCACTATAAGCGGAATAAGTACAAGCCAGCTTAAGACACCGCCGGCAAACATATACGACGAAATTCTTGCACCGCAAATATAACCAACGCTCATTACAGCAGGATAAATCTGTGTTCCGATTTCGCCGGCATAGCCTTTAACTCTTGCCGAAATTTCACCGGGAACAAGCTTTAAACCATCAATTATAAACTTGAAAAGTGCCGCAAAGCCCATACCGGCAAATACAGTCGATGCATTAGCACCGCCCTTTTCACCTGCAAGAAGAACTTCTGCACATGCAGTTCCTTCGGGGTAGGGCAAAGTTCCGTGTTCTTTAACGATAAGCGCATTTCTTAAGGGTACCATAAAGAATACACCGAGAAGTCCGCCGAGAAGTGCAATAAGTGTTATCTGAACAATATCCGGCTTTTCCATTCTTCCCTCTGCCGCCCACAAAAAGAGCGCAGGAAGTGTGAAAATAGCACCTGCTGCAAGTGATTCACCTGCAGAGCCGATTGTCTGTACTATATTGCTTTCGAGAATTGAGTTTTTGCGCATAATCACGCGAATAACTCCCATTGCTATAACTGCCGCAGGAATTGATGCAGATACTGTCATACCAACACGAAGTCCGAGGTATGCGTTTGCCGCACCGAATACTACCGACAGGAGTATGCCCATTATAATTGAAGTGACTGTTATTTCGGGTGTCACTTTTTCAGCCGGGACATACGGCTTGAAATTTGTGTTCTTATCCATTTTTTCTCCAATCCGTGAATTTATTTTAAAACCTCAAAAATTATACCACATTCTTTTACAAAAAGCAACAATATCACACTTTATTTACACATTGAAAGTGTTTTGCACAGCATTTCGAACGAATCTTCAACAGAAGATATGCTCATTCTTTCGTTTGTTGTGTGAACATCATAAAGCTGAGGGCCTACGGATATACAGTCGGCGCCGTCAATCTTTGACGAGAACACACCGCATTCAAGTCCTGCATGAATTGCACACACCTTTACATCAAAGCCAAAATGCTCTTTATGTGCCTTTTTATAAATTTCCTGCAAAGTCGAATCCTCTTTAAATTCCCACGAAGGATATCTTCCGAAAACTTGTGCTTTTGCACCAAGGTCATTTGAAATATCTGTCATTTTTTCTTCAAGCTGTGTTAGTGATGCATCAACATTACTGCGAAGTGCAAAATGCATAAACACACCATTCTCATCCGCTTTCATAATACCAAGATTAAGCGATGTTTCAACAAGTCCGTCAATGTTTTCGCTCATTGCCTGAACGCCATCTGGATATACACAAAGCGACTTTATAAATTTTTCCTTTTCAGATATGCAAACGCAATTCTCAACATTATCTTCCTCTTGAATAAAGCACTCAAAAGAGGGTTCTGTTTGTTTTATTTTTTCTTTTATTTCTTTTACAATTTTTCCCAAAGCACTTTTGAACTTTTCTGTATCATCTATGCAAACAACAGTTTCATTACTATTGGGTATAGCGTTCGGCTTTGTTCCGCCAAAACTTGAAACTATTTCAAAATCCACATTTTTAGAAAGCAAGTTCAAAATTTCGCCGCAAAGTTTATTTGCGTTTGTTCTGCCCTTATGGATTTCAACCCCCGAATGTCCGCCACAAAGTCCATTTATATTTATTTTGACTTTATGCCCCAGAACTTCTTCTTTAGTGACACCAAAGGATACTGTAAAATCACTGCCTCCGGCGCAAGAAACCGTCAGTTCATGCAAATCTTCGGAGTCAAGATTTATAACTTTCTTTCCCGAAAGATTTTTTACATCAAGTTTTGATGCACCAATCATTCCGATTTCTTCATCAGTCGTAAACACTGCTTCAATGGGAGGATGACAAATTTTATCACTTTCGAGAATTGCAAGGATCATTGCAGCGCCTATTCCGTTATCAGCACCAAGTGTTGTGCCGTCTGCTTTTACAAAATCTCCGTCCGAGAAAATGTTTATACCGTCTTTTTCAAAGTCAAAATCAAGTCCCTGTATCTTCTGGCAAACCATATCGAGATGTCCCTGCAAAATTACAGGCTGTGCATTTTCGTATCCTTTTGATGCGCCTTTATAAATAATGACATTGTTTGCATCATCTTTTATAAATTCAAGGCCGTGTGATTTTGCAAAATCCACGCAAAATTGTGATATTTTTTCCATATTACCAGAACCTCTCGGAATACGGCTCATTTTTTCAAACCAGTCAAAAACAGGTTTTGTATCTTTATTTTTTAAATTCAAAGATAGCATTTTTTCCTCCGAAACACAAGGTATACTTTTATTTTTTCATAAGTCCTCCATATGATACCATAATTCTTTTGAAAATGCAACAAGCAAAAAACAGACTTGTGTTTGTTCTTGCGGCAGCGGTTTACACTTCGCCGCCGACCTCGAACTTTTGCACCGCAGCAAAAGTTC
>JAZSLO010000053.1:0-1527 GCA_045535415.1 Eubacteriales bacterium | reverse complement strand
GAAAGAAATCTCGAAGAAATCACTTATATGGAATTACAAAGTTTAATCACGGAATATCAAGAAGAAGGAAAAAATAGAACAGCGAAGAAAATCTACCAACTATTATGTGGCGTATTCGACTCTGCTGTTGCAGATCGACTTATCCCTATTTCACCCATGCTAAAAGTCAAACTTACGCATTATGAAACCGAAAGCGGCGTTCCCTTCACAAGAGAGGAAGAAAAACAGTTAATTGAAAATTTCAAAAGCGAACCTACTCTATACCGTCAAGCGTTTGTCTTTATGATGTACACAGGCATTCGACGTGCCGAACTTTCATCAGTCGTAATAGAAGACGGATGGATTCATCTCGTAAGTGCAAAACAACGGAAGGGATTCAAAGAAAAAATCCGATCTTTGCCCATTCCACCGATTCTACAACCTTACCTTCCAAGCATCAATATTGATGAAATTATTAAAATAAATCCACATTTACTAACGAAGCACTTACATAAACAATTTAATACACACCATTGCCACGATTTACGTCATACATTCGTAACAAGAGCGCAAGAATGCAAAATTCCACGTGAGTATGTAAGTCTTTGGGCTGGACATAAAGCCGACAGCTCTATTACGACAACAATATATACTCACCTTGAACAAAACAAAGACTTACAAGTTGAAGAAATGCAAAAATTTCAATACGAATTGAATTAACGTATTTAAATGAAATATCCCTTGTCTTTTAACAGACAGGGGATATTTTTTTGTTGCAACTTAAAAATATTTTCTAATCCTTGAAAATTCAAGAGAAACAACCTAATTTTACGCCCAAATTACGCCCAAATTTTTTCAAATAAAACTTACGCTAAAAAAATTAACATTGAAAAAAGTGTTAGTTTGGATCATTTTTGATATAAAAAATGAACATTTCAAACAGAAAACTGTTCAAAATGTTCATTTGGCTGCCCCTGTCAGGCTCGAACTGACGACACACGGATTAACAGTCCGTTGCTCTACCGACTGAGCTAAGGGGCAATAAAAGCGGCGATTACCTATCCTCCCGGCGGTTAACCGCAAGTACTTTCGGCGTAAAAGAGCTTAACTTCTGTGTTCGGAATGGGAACAGGTGGATCCTCTTTGCCATCATCACCGCTATGGTTATATATTCCGCTCTCGCGGGTATACATACGTTTTTTAGCGTTCCTTTCGCCTTATTCAGCTTTCGGAACTTATCTCCTTTCCCGAAGATTAACAACTACATAGCAAATTTATACGATTTTCAAGAGTCTTTCATATCACTTCTTTGAGCTCGTAGAAATTATAGATTTTCCTTTATCAATGTAAAGATTTCATAGTAAAAGCTTTATCTCATTTATAATGAGATCAAGCCAAACGACCTATTAGTATCGGTCAGCTAATACATTGCTGCATTTACACCTCCGACCTATCAACCTTGTTGTCTGCAAGGGGTCTTCAGGGATACCTTATCTTGAAGCGAGTTTCACGCTTAGATGCTTTCAGCGTTTATCTCAACCGCACTCC
>JAZSLO010000170.1:0-5633 GCA_045535415.1 Eubacteriales bacterium | reverse complement strand
GTTTTCCATTGTGAAATCTACGGCCTGGTGGGGCAAAAAAGAAAAAGCAAAGCCGATAACCCAAATGGGTTATCGGCTTAATTTTATTTCTCAAAAACAAATAAATACTCATGCGCTATAAGTAAAAAATTGTATTTAACACTGTTCGTTTTCCAATATCCTGTAGCTTTGCAATTATGCTGCTCTTTGATAATCAGTTCTTTCAGCTTGAATCCTACATTTTCAAAGGTTCGCATAACTTCAAATGATATCGGTATCATATGACCTTTTTGTCGTGTATCACCCATTAGGATAGCGCAGAACTTACCCGATTTAATCACCCGATAGCTTTCTGCAGCAACCTTTTTCATTTCTTCAAGGAACTCTTTCACCTTCAGTTGTGACAGATCTCCCTCGACACCATCACTATACTTAATAATGTTAGCATATGGTGGGTGTGTGCATATTAAATCAATGCTTTCATTAGGGATAAACTCGAGGTTTCTTGCATCTCCTTTTTTGATATATACTTTACCTTTAGCCGGTTCATAATCAAATGATGTTTTCTCTCTGCATCTATCAAGTGCAACATCATTTATATCAACACCAACTATATCTCTGTTCAAAAGTTTTGCTTCTACAAGAGTAGTACCGCCACCTGCAAATTGGTCAAGAACTAAATCGCCCTCCCTAGAATATCTTAATATAATATTTCTCGGTATGTATGGAGACCAATTACCACGCCATTTTGCATCGTGTGTCGCCCAATCACCACGTTTGGGAAAAGACCAATGAGTAGTCGTTTCAAGTTCGAAGTCTTCCGGCTCCCATTTTTTTCTCTTTCCCCCCATTATTTAAAAACCTCGTTGATTATGCCGTTTTCCAAATCTTTAATATTATAAATGTGTTCCATAATATCAAAGGTTTCTTCAAGGTTGTTTTTTGCGCTAGTCCAACCTTTTCCGTCGGTAAACCAGACAAATGTAAAACCTTTCACCGTATCCGCTTCCAGCGCTATCGTTTTATAACTGCGAGCGGTTTCATTTAACTTTGAACCACCGCTTGAATAAAAATTCGTTTCAATGCCATAAATTGTATTTTGTGTTTTTATTACAAAATCAAAAATCTTTTCGTTTTTACCTTGATTAGATATTGCAGATAAATCAACACCCCATTTTTTAGTTATTTCACTAATAGACATTTGCTCAAAATAAGTTTTATTTTTTTCAAATCCTGATTTGTTAATAAAGTTTTCTACCAAGTTTTCCATTAAACTTCCACCACGATTCTTTCTGCCGTTAGAATCAAGCCCTGTTTCAACTCCAGTGGCATAATCAACAAGATTGTTGACAATATGATCAGTCATTAAATCAAACAACCCAGTTTTACGCATAAACACCTTATATTGTTCTGCAGACAGATTCGGATTCTTGAATTTGTATGTAAATTCTCCATCACTATCAATAGCGTAAATCTCGTTAGTTCTAACAGCCAAAAGCAAAGGAATACATTTTAACACTTCTGGGTATTTTGTAATCAAAACTTCAAAATCCTTTTCAATGTTTTTTGAACCTATAAGTGAATTCAATATATTAAGTTCAATTTTTATGTTATCAACATTTCTATAAACTTTTTCAAAATCGATATAGTATTCATAATTCGCTATACTATCACGAAAACTTGATAACCAAGTAGAAAAATTTCTGTTTTGCATATTTAAAACTCCTTAAAAATTCGATATTAAAAGTTCTTTTATTTTTCCTCTCGCTTCACTATTGCAGTTAATCATACGAGTAGCTTCGACTCTTTTAATCTTATGAACAGAATAGATATTATCAAAGAAATTGTCCTCAGTATTAGAATTCTTTGGATCTGAATTGCTCACAATCACTCTTGCGCCTTTCTCGTGCATGCAATCCACAAATTTAGCAAGTTCTATTTGTTGTTCGTCATTAAATAAATTTTCTGTATAAGCAGTAAAACTTGAAGTTTCCGTTAAAGGTCTGTACGGGGGATCAAAATAAACAAAGGTATTTTCATCAATAAAATTTGCTGACTCCCTATAATCTCCGCAAACGATTTTAACTTTTTGAAGTTTATTCGATACTGCACGAAGATTATCTTCATCGCATATTAAAGGATTCTTATAGGAACCCATGGGCACATTGAAAAGACCTTTTTTATTTACACGGAATAAGCCGTTAAAACAAGTTTTGTTTAAAAATATCATAAGCGCAGCTTTTTCAATATTTTCAGCCCCGTTACCATTGACTTTCAAATCATTAAATCTATCTCTTTTTGCCATATAGTATGACTTTCTATCTTCCGTTTCAAGAGGCACATACTCGCTTTGATATTTGTCAAGCAATTCTATTAGTTCTTCAATATAATCTTTTATGACAACATATGTATTTATAAGTTCAGCATTTATATCGCTGATATAAATTTGCTCCAAGTCATATTTGCTAAGAATATCAAAAAGTACAGCACCACCACCAACAAAAGGCTCTGCATACTTTGTGATTTTGCAGGTTTCAAATGGATAGTATTTTTCAATTTCTTTAAGCAGTTGACTTTTTCCGCCCGCCCATTTTAGAAACGGTCTTACACTTTTGTTAGTTTTCAAATACCGGGTTTTTCTTGCATCAATTGGTTTTTTTGCACAAGTCGGAATTATCCACATATTTCCAACCATTGTTGCATCAATTATTCTGCTTTCAGAACAAAGTGTCGCCACTCTTCTTTGGGATATCCCCCACTTGTCAGCAGCTTCTCTTGCAGACATAAACTCCATAAAATCGCCCCTCACATTTTCTAACAACATTATATTCCAAAACTAGAATAAAAGCAATACCAAATTTGAAATTTCTGATCCATAAAAAATTCCGACTGAAATTCAGTCGGAATTTTTATTTTATAAAATATATTTTTTAGAATATTGCAACAACTGCACCGCCGTATGTTTCATCAATAAATGTCTTTACAGCGTCGGAAAGAAGTGCATCCTTAAGAGCCTGAACCTTTTCAAGATTCTCATTGCCTTCTTTAACAACAAGTATGTTTGCAAATGTCTGTGCAGCCTCTGACTGTGCGTCTTCAACACCGAGAGCTGTCTTTACATCAAGACCTGCACCGATTGCATAGTTACCATTGATAACTGCAATATCAACTTCATTAAGTACTGAAGGAAGAAGTGCTGCTTCCATTTCGATTATATCAAAGTTCTTGGGGTTATCAATTATATCCTTCTTTGTTGCAGTAAGACCTGCGTCCTCTTTAAGAGTGATAAGTCCGTTTGCAGCGAGAAGCTGAAGTGCTCTTGCCTCGTTTGTTGCATCATTGGGAACTGCAATCTTTGCGCCGTCTGCAAGGTCAGCCAAAGCCTTTGTCTTTCCTGCATAGATGCCATAGGGTTCATAATGAACCTTTGCAACTGTTACAAGGTGTGTTCCGTTTTCCTGGTTGAACTGGTCAAGATAGGGCTGGTGCTGGAAATAGTTTGCATCAACGCTTCCTGTTTCTGTTGCAGTGTTGGGGATAACATAGTCATCCATTTCCTTGATTTCAAGTTCATAACCCTTTGTAGCGAGTGCTTCTTTACAAACTTCAAGAATTTCTGCATGAGGTGTTGAGCTTGCCGCAACTGTGATCTTTGTATCCTTTGCGTCATCATTATTAACCTTGCCGCAGGAAACAAGTCCTACTACAAACAATGCACAAAGAACTACTGCTAAAAACTTTTTCATAGTAAATTTCTCCTTTTTACTTTTTATTTTATATTATCACTTATTTCTTATTCTCTTATCGCTCTTTTTGGAAACTCTGTTAAGTACCTCCTGAGTTACCTGAACGAGAATTATAAGCAAAAGTGATGAAATATACATTACAGGTTTATCAAATCTGAAAAGACCATACTGTATTGCAACTTGTCCAAGACCGCTACCCCCAACAAGATATGTCATTGGTGTGTATCCGAGAATTGTGGTAAGTGCAATTGCACAGCCCGTTATAAGCGAGGGCTTTGCCTCGGGAATTATAACCTTTATCATAAGCTGGAGATTGTTTATTCCCATTGACTGTGCCGCCTCAATTACCCCTGCATCTACTTCCCTGAACGACGATTCTATCATTCGTGCAACAAACGGAGTTGCGGCAAGAACAAGATAGAATACAAACGCCTCATTTCCTATCTGGCTTCCTACAACCGCAAGTGCGATAGGCTGTGTCATTACAAGAAGTATAATAAACGGGATTGACCGAAGTACATTTACAACAACACCGACAACGGCATTTACATACTTATTGGGGAATATTCCGCCCTTTGCCGTACCGTAAAGAAGTATTGCAAGAGGTAAACCAAAAATGTACGCAAGGAGCGTGCTTGAAGATGTAAGCACTATTGTTGTGAGCATCTCCATAATGTAGTCCATCGGGCCCAGCTTTGCAAAGAGTTGTGCAAACAGTTCACTCATGATTTTTGCACCTCCTCATAATGTATGCCCTTTGTATCAAGATAATGCATTATTCTCTCACAAGCCGCCGTGTCCTCAGGAAGCTGCAAAAGCATCTGACCGAAAGCTTTTCCGTCAATGTTTTTTGTGTCAGCACCCAAAATGTTCACTGCCGCCCTGCATTCTACAGTGAGGTTTGAAATAACAGGCTCATTTGATGACTGTCCGTCAAATACAATTCTTATGACTTTATCCGATTCGACGCTTTCAACGGCTCTTGACTTTGGTAAAATCAGTTCCTTTGCGATACTTGATTTGGGTGAAATAAATACATCCTTAACATCGCCCATTTCGGCAATTTTTCCGCCGTCAATTACCGCAACTTTATTACATATGCTTTCAACAACACGCATTTCGTGGGTGATTACAATAATCGTAATTCCGAGTTTCTGGTTTATTTCCTTTAAAAGTGCAAGAATTGAGTTTATTGTATTGGGGTCAAGCGCACTTGTTGCCTCGTCGCAAAGTAAGTATTTTGGATTTGTGGCAAGCGCTCTTGCAATTGCAACTCTCTGCTTTTGTCCTCCCGAAAGCTGTGCAGGATATGACTTTTCTTTATCGGAAAGTCCGACAAGTGCCAGAAGTTCTCTTGCTCTTTGTTTTGCAACAGACGACTTTACACCCTGAAGTTCAAGCGGGAAAGTTACATTTTTAAGAACATTTCTCTGTGAAAGAAGATTGAAGCTCTGGAATATCATACCGATATTCTTTCTTGTTTCAATAAGCTCTTTTTTGGAAAGATTCATTAAATCCTTCCCGTCAATTAAGACCTTCCCCGAGGTTGGTTTTTCAAGAAGGTTTATACATCTGACAAGCGTGCTTTTTCCTGCGCCCGAAAGACCGATAATGCCAAAAATGTCGCCGTCATTTATTGTAATGCTGACATCTTTGAGTGCGCAAAACGAGCCTGCGTCTGTTTCAAACACCTTGTCAATGCTGCAAAGTTCAATCAAACTTTTCAAAACCTCCTTTAAACATAAAAGCGGCAAAAAATTTGCGCTTTTTTTACTTTAGAAAATTATACCATTTGCCAAAAGTTTTGTCAATATTAAGTATCGCCTTTACTCCAACGAATAATAAAGGCTCGGATTTCTCCGAGCCTTTTTTGCGTATTTGATTAGAAGTATCTCTTAAGAAGTCCTT
>JAZSLO010000131.1:0-2360 GCA_045535415.1 Eubacteriales bacterium | reverse complement strand
GGTACCCAGACACTTACAATTGGTCTTTTCGGTCTTCTCAGAACAGGTGATACGTTGTTTTCCGTAACTGATAAGCCGTATGATACACTTGAAGAAGTTATCGGAATAAGAGGGGAAAAAGGTTGTGGTTCACTTGCCGATTTTGGTGTTAAGTATAAACAGCAGCCTATGAAAGATGGTGCTATTGACATTCCTTTGATGCAGGAAGAATTAAAAAAAGACGATTCAATCAAGGTTGTGTTTATTCAGCGTACAAAGGGGTATGCTGTAAGAAATACTCTATCTGCAAAGGAAATAGGAGATGCCGCAAAGGCAGCTCACGAAATAAGACCGGATGTTTTTGTTATCGTAGATAACTGTTATGGAGAATTTTGTGACGAGCATGAGCCTACATTCTACGGAGCCGACATAATAATGGGCTCTCTTATAAAGAATCCCGGTGGCGGAATGGCAGAAACAGGCGGATATATTGCAGGAACTAAAAAGGCAATAGAACTTTGTTCATACAGACTCTCTTGTCCCGGAATAGGACTTGAGGGCGGTGCAACGCTTGGTCAGAACAAAAATATGTATAAAGGTGTCTTCTATGCTCCGCACACTGTGTGCCAGAGCCTTAAGACCGCAATGCTTTGTGCTAAAGTTTATGAAAATTTAGGCTATGAAACTCTTCCCAAATCGGAAGAGAAAAGACATTGTATCATACAGACAATCTCACTTAAAACAAGAGAGAAACTTCTTGCGTTTTGTGCAGGAATTCAGGCAGGCTCGCCTGTAGACTCACATGTAACACCCGTGCCGTATATGATGCCAGGGTATGCCGATGAGGTTGTAATGGCGGCAGGAGCGTTTACACAAGGCTCTTCAATCGAACTTTCGGCAGACGCACCGTGTAAAGAGCCGTATACAGTTTATCTTCAGGGCGGACTTACATACGAAAGCGGAAAAATTGGAATTATGTACGCGCTTGAAGGCACAGAAAAAGAGTAATATAAATGAGCGCTTTTTGTAAAATCGGTGTATCTTTAAGCCCGTATCTTTTATGTGATTGCCCCGATAATGAGGGTGATAAAAGACTTTATGATAAGTTTTCGTATGTGAAAAATTTGCTTTATAATCTCAAAGAGGCGGGAGTTACACATATTGAGCTAAGGAATCTTGAACCTTTTGAAAAGGAATATGTTGCAAAAACAAGCATTGAGAGAATAAAGGAATTTGGTTTTGGTGTGACAATTCATTCAAAACTTGCAAAAGAAATAAGACCATTTGATTTCTGCTCTTATTATTCGGATTATATAAACGATACTCTTTTTACATTCCACGCTTTTGATGACGGAAAGGCTCTTTCGCAAAACAGAGCAATTGTATCAAAGATTTTAAGGGAATATGCCGACTTTTGCCTTGTAAATAATTTAAAATTTAAGTTTGCGCTTGAAAATTGCAGAGTAAAAGATAAAAATACAATAAACGGTATATGCAGTCATACTCTTGGCTGTGTAGGCCTTGTATCAAGAAAGAATGCAGGAATCTGCTTTGATTTCGGGCATAGGTTGAGCAATGTGAGGAATGGCTTTGTTAAAGAGGGAATAATTCCTGAAAAAGCTTTCCTTAAAAGAGTTGTGCATACGCACATTCATGATTTGTTGCCAAACTTTTCAACTCACGGACCGCTTTTGTCAAATAAAGACGAGGTTGAAAACCTCGTTGCAGTTCTTAAGGAATCAGGGTATGACGGGATTTATAATCTTGAACTTGAACCAAACAGGTTTTATGATATTTATGACCCTGCCGATGCGCTTTTTGAGAGTATTGAAACTTTAAGGCAAATGTTGAAATAAGAATCAATCCTTGTGCGGCGGCGGTCTTAAGACTCGCCGCCGTTCTCGAACTTTTGCACCGCGGCAAAAGGTTACAAAAACGCGCTGCGAGAGGACACCCCTCGCAGACACACCCCGAACGCTTCGGCGCTGATTCATTTTTTACGACAAGCACCTTAATAGAGTATAAATTTGAAATTTCCCAGAGTGCTTGCGATAAAAAATTCAAGGCGCCTCGCTTTTATTTGAAAGACAATTTCACTTTTCTTGAAAATTCATAAGTTCAAATTGCAACGGCTATGTTTGTTTGCAATGGGTATAGGGCTTGTCTCTGTGTTATAGAAAGAATTTGCTTTCTTTAATGTTTTGCATATTTGCAGTTCCACACAAATAGCATCTTGGACGTGGCACTCTTCGAAGCGTTTAGCCTAGGACTGCCGCAGGCACGGAAGGGATTGTCTGCAAGGGAAGCCCTTGCAGGCGGCTTTTGGTACTTTTCGCCGCGTCGAAAAGTACGAAAAAAAACGAAGTCGGGTCGTAGCCATG
>JAZSLO010000169.1:0-2115 GCA_045535415.1 Eubacteriales bacterium | reverse complement strand
TATTGCGTAACCATAACCTATCGAGAAAACAGCATTTATGCGCAAGGCTTTGTTGACACAGGAAACAAATTGACTGATATTTTTACGGACTATCCTGTAATACTCTGCGACATAGAAATAATCAAATCACTCCTGACAGTTGAAGAACTTCAATACTTCAAAAGCAATTTGTGTGAAGACGTGAGCTTGTTGCCAAAAGCGTTTAGATTAATACCCGTTTCAACCGTTGCAGGCTCTACCCTATTACCTGCTTTCAAACCTGATGACGTAGTTTTGTATACTCATAACGAAAGCTACAGTGTAAATAGTGTTATCATAGCCGTTTTTAATAAGAAAAACTATAATTCTCAACATGAAATAATACTAAATCCCGAACTTATAATTAACAAAAACCAAGGAGGCTCTAAAGATGTTTTCAGAAATTCGTCTGTTCATTAGAAAGCTTTTATCAAAGCTTTGCAGAAAGGTGGATTATATAAACGGGCCTGAAACTTTGCCACCGCCTTTGACTGTTGAAGAGGAAAAAATCGTTCTTGAGAACATAACAAACCATGATAACGAGCAAGAAGCACGACAACAGCTTATAGTACATAATCTTCGTCTTGTGGTGTATATCGCAAAGAAGTTTGAAACTACAGGAATAGGAATTGAAGACCTGATCTCGATAGGAACCATTGGATTGATAAAAGCGGTAAATACCTTTTGCCCCGAAAAAAACATAAAGCTTGCAACCTATGCTTCAAGGTGTATTGAAAATGAAATTTTGATGTGCATAAGGAAAACGTCGAATATGAAAAATGACATTTCAATTGAAGAGCCTCTTAACGTTGACTGGGACGGCAACGAACTGCTTTTGTCAGATATTTTAGGTACCGACAACGACAACATAAACAAAAATCTCGAACAAGATGTTGAGAAAAACCTGTTATTAGAGGCAGTCGACAGACTTGGCGAACGCGAAAAAACTATAATGCAGATGCGATTTGGTCTCTCTGACGGTGTTGAAAGAACACAGAAAGAAGTTGCAGATATGATTGGAATATCACAGTCGTATATTTCAAGACTTGAAAAGAAGATTATACGACAGCTCAGGCAAGACCTCGAAAAGAGCTTTAATGGTTAAATTTTCATCCTGCTTTTTTGTATCAACATCAATGTTTTGACAATACTTCTCTTGCATACAAACCGACAGTTAATTGTGCAAAAAACAAATGGTGTCAGGAGAAGTTCAATGATTAATAAGGTTGAAATATGTGGAGTCAATACATCAAAACTGCCGGTTCTGAAAGAAGCAGAAAAAATACAACTGCTTGAAAAATGTCGAAACGGTGACAACAATGCCCGTGACCTTTTAATAAACGGAAACCTCAGGCTTGTGCTTAGTGTAGTGCAAAAGTTTTCCAACCGCGGAGAAACTCCCGACGACCTGTTTCAAGTCGGATGTATTGGATTAATAAAAGCGATTGACCATTTTGACCCTTCACACGAAGTAAGGTTTTCCACCTATGCAGTACCGATGATAATTGGAGAGATAAGAAGGCACCTGCGCGATAACAACTCAGTAAGGGTGAGCCGTTCAATGCGAGACACTGCATATCATGCAATGCAGGTTAAAGAAGAGTTGACAAACAAGCTTTCGCGTGAGCCTACGATTGAGGAAATTTCCAAACAACTTTCTCTACCCAAGCATGAGGTTGTTCTTGCACTTGACGCCATCGTTGACCCAGTTTCTTTAAATGAGCCAATATATTCTGACTCCGGAGACACAATATATATTATGGATCAGATAAAGGACTCAAACGACGACAGTAGTTGGATTGAAGAAATCTCTATGCGAGATGCCCTGAGGCAATTGAGCGACCGCGAAAAAAAGATACTTTCTCTGAGGTTTTTTCAGGGAAAAACACAAATGGAGGTTGCTCAGGAGGTTGGAATAAGTCAAGCTCAGGTGTCACGCCTTGAAAAAAACGCTCTCAACCGCATAAAAAGTCAGCTTTAAACCGATAAAAAATCACCGCCAATTTTATATGGCGGTGATTTTTTATTATGCTTCTTCAAGCGCTCTTTCAAGCCAGATGCTTGCTATTTCCATTGCGCTATACAAACCGTTCTTTT
>JAZSLO010000134.1:0-4981 GCA_045535415.1 Eubacteriales bacterium | reverse complement strand
ATTTTCAATATCAAGAATTACTCTTACGTATTCTTTTCTGTCATTATTCTTGGGGAATCTGCCAACTACTATATTACAAAGATACTGGAGTGAATCAAGAACATCACCATGTCTGCCAATAAGCATTCCGAGATTCTTTCCTTCAACGCTAATATGAATATCCTTTTCGATAGTTCCGCTTTCGGAAAGGTTTTCTTCAATCTTTGAAACCTTTGCAACTGCCATTGCTCCCATATCTCCGATAAGATTATTGAGAAAATCAAGAACCTTTTCTTCAACTGTATCCGCATTGGTGTCTGCTATGGGCTTTACTTCTTCATCGGAATCAAGATTAAGTGTTGCATCCACTTTGATACTCTCATCCTTTGTCATAACCTTTACTGTTGTTTCGCTCGAGAACATTCCGAAAAATCCCTTCTTGCCCTCTTCAACAACCTCATAGGTTACATCGTTTACAGTTTTACCGAGCTTTTTTGCACCAAGTTCAACTGCTTCTTCTACTGTTTTTGCACTTACCGTAACTTCCATACTCTTTCTCCTTTCGATAAGCTGCCGTCTTTTGCGGCATTTGTTTTTTTATAAATAATCGGAAAAAGCACGCATTTTCAGCGTGCGTCTTTCCTTATATTTTTCTCTTTGCGCGAAGGGGTTTGCCCGATTCTTTAATCTTTTGAACAATCTTAGGACTTAATTTTCCCTTTGCATTTGAAATTCCATCTTTTTTTGCTTTATTCTGCTTATGAAGTCTTGCGTCTTTTTCTTCCTGAGTTGTCTTATCGTAATCATCAATTTCAAAACTTGCAGGAACTGCTTTCTTCTTACTCGGTTTTCCTTTAAGCGCAAGTTCTGCCGCTCTTATATCCTCTTCCGTACACGCAGGAATAGGATAAAGTTTATAAAGAATAATCTGCTGAAGTGCTGAAAGCACGTTTTGGAACATCCAGTATACTGCAATTGCAGATGACACATTGAAAGAAATCCATACAGACATTAAAGGCATCATCCAGTCCATCATTGCAAGGCTTCTTGCCTGGTCGGGACTTGTGCCTGTCGGCTGATATGTGAACTTTCTTGTTATCTTTGTGCTTACAAATGCAAATACAAATGTGAGTATCGGAATAAGAATATAGATATTCATCGCAATCTGCGGTGTCTTTGTCATATCAATTCCGAATACATTAAATGAATTGAAAAGCTCGGAAATTTGTGTCTGAACCTGTGCCCAGTCAGCAGCAACAGAGCCTTCGGATGCAAGACGAGTGAATTCCGCGCCTATCTTTGCGGAAACTTCTCCGTCACTTACAATTTTACTTATTGCCTGAATCTGTGCATAGTTATTTACAGCAGTTTCAGTCACTGTCGAATAAGCCTTCAAAATAAGGTCTATTATATCTTTACCCATTCCTAAAATATAGGTAAGAGGCTTGATAATTACGCCGTAAAGTGCGAAAAGCACGGGCATCTGAATAAGAAGAGGAAGACATCCTGCCATGGGGTTTATATTTTCTTCCTGATAAAGCTGCATTATTTCTTCGTTGAGCTTCTGCTGAGTTACCTTATCATTTCTTCCGGCATACTTCTTTCTTATTGCCATTTCTTTGGGACGCATTCTTGCCTGCTTAATTGTATTCTTCTGCTGCTTTATACCAAACGGCAAAAGAAGTACCTTAATTACAACTGCAAACAAAAAGAGTGTCAAAAGATAGTTATTACTGCAAAGATTATATATATTTCTAAATAGCCATCCGAATATAGGTGATAAAATCGGAATATCCATTACTTATCTTTCCCTTCCAAGTGTTTTTCTTTAATTGATTTATAGTCTACCTTTGGCGGAACCTTATCCACACCGCCCTTACAAAACGGATTGCATTTAATTACTCTTTTAGTTGTTAAATACATTCCTTTAAAAAAGCCGTGTATTTGAAAAGCCTCAAGTGCATATGCCGAGCATGTAGGATAAAATCTGCAAGTCGGTTTTTTAAGCGGTGACAAAAATTTTCTGTAAAACTTTATGAGTGCTAAACACGCATATTTCATTTACTTTATCACCTCAAGCGACATAAGAGTCCCTTCAAGAGCACATCTTATATCGGTACTCTTTACATTTTTTCCAAATGCTGCGCCTCTTGCTGCTATAACTACAAAATTTCCGTTATTTAATCTTGGAACAAAATATCCGTATGCTTCCCTTATAAGTCTTTTAACCCTATTTCGCTTTACGGCTTTCCCGAGTTTTGCATTAACCGAAATTCCAAGTCTTGTCGGAAAGGCTTTTCCATCCTTTTGCTTTTTGTAGTTTTTCAGCACATATACCGCAACATATTTATTAGTCGCACTTTTGCCTTTTCTGTATGTCTTTGAAAACATATGGTTTTCGCACAGAGGATATAATTTTCTGTTCATATTATTCCTTTGCGTCATAAAACAAAAGGGTGAAACACTATATGTTCACACCGTCTGGCAACAAATATGAGTTCCACCCTTTATAGTTTTTGACTTCAGATCAATAAGTGAGTCTTGCTCTGCCTTTAGCGCGTCTTCTCTTCAAAACCTTTCTGCCGTTGGCAGTCTTCATACGCTTTCTAAAGCCGTGCTCAACTTTTCTCTGTCTCTTCTTGGGTTGATATGTTCTTACCATGCCTTGTTACACCTCTCTTTACATAAAGCCCGAAATACCAAAAAATATATTTCAAAGCATATCTCCACAAATTACAAACTATTATACACTCATTTTACATCTTTTGTCAATAGTTTTTTTCATTTATGCCTTAATTTTTTATAAACTTTTTGTGACTTTTAAAATATTTTTAGTTTCTGTAAAAGTCTTCCTTCAAAAATTCGTTTGGAATTGTCTTATCTATTATGCTTCTGAGTCCCTCAAGAGTGTTTCCGGGGTCACTGAAATTCTGGCATCTGTGTCCGTTAAGAAGGGCTTGTGTGTAATCCGAGAACTTATAAATTTTGAACTTTCTCCAATTAACATTATTATGGCACACTGTAGGTGTGAAAGACGGATTATCGACAAATGCCTTATCTCCTACCTTTACAAGTTCAAATTCTGCAATTCCGCCCACCATATTTCTCATATAAAGCATTCCCGAAAGGAAATTGCCGAGCGAGTATATTACAAGTGTGCGTCTTCCGTCAGGACCTTCCTTCCAGGTCATTGGCTGAAGCACATGCGGATGTGTTCCGATTATGACATCAACACCATTATCAACCATTACCTGCATCTGCTCTTGTTGAAGCGCGCTGGGAGTAAAGTGGTCTTCATATCCCCAATGCATTGACACAATTACAATATCAGCCATCTCTCTTGCTCTCTTTGTCATTCTGTCAATTTCCGCAGTTCCCGAATCATCGCAAAGCGGAATTATCATTTCACTTCCCTTTTTAAGACTCAAACCGTTAGTGCCGTAAGTATAAGAAAGAAGTGCGATGCTTATTCCGTTTTTCTCAATTACTCTTATATTTTCATAATCTTCTTTGTTTTCATATCCGCCGATATATGTAACTTCAGGATATTTCTTCCAGAAATCAATTGTTCTCTGATATCCCTTTGTGCCAGAATCAAGCATATGGTTATTGGCAAGGTTTACAATATCAAAGCCAAGTTCCATAAGGTCAAGACCTTCCTGATCGGGTGTATTGAACATAGGATATCCGTCATATCCTCTGTCCTCTGTTCCGCCGTAGGGCGATTCCTGATTTATGTATGCTATATCTGCATTTTTGATTATATCTGCAACATTTTCAAACATTGGCAGAAAGTCAAATTCCTGTCCCTTATTTGCCCCGTGGTCTCTTGCATCGGCAAGAACTGTTGTATGGCAGATTATGTCACCGGCAGCCGCAAAAGTAACTTTCTTTGTTTCGGGTTTTTGAGTTTCATTTCCGACTTCTGACAAAGTAAGCTTTACATTATCAATAGCAACCGCATTACCTTCACTCTTTGGTGTTTGGTCTTGAGTTTTTTCATTCTCAACGCTTATCGGAGTTTTATCATTGATTTTTTGGTCATTATCCGAAAACTTTAAGAAAAAGACAAGCGAGATAACTACCGCAAGTGCCACAATAATCGGCATTAAAAGTTTATTTTTCACAGAATTTCCCATTCCTTTCACAAAGAAGTGTTATTTTATTTTTTCGAACCATATACACATTACCTTTTGCAAGGCGCATTATCGGCTCGTCATTCATTGAATCGGTATAAAAATCGTTAATTTCTTTATCGCAAAACTCGCTTTTGAAAATATCAACTTTATTATTTCTAAAGCAAAGTCTTTTGACTTTTCCCGTATCAAAATCAACACTTGAGCACACAAGATGCTTTATTCCAAGCATTTTGCATGGATGTTCAAGAAGAAAATCAAAGGATGCCGACAAAACCGCATCGCCGTCTTTTTTGACATTATCATAAAACGGCTTTAATTTTCTTTTATTTTTGTCCCAGAATTTTTTCGCAAGCTCTCTTGCATCAGGACATTCCCTCAAGAAGTCGCCTATGTATCTTTCGGCAAGTCCCATTAGTTCCTCTTCCGAAATTATACATAGTTTATATTTTATAAGTGCATAGAAAATAACAAAAGCATATTTCAAAAGTCTCGGGTGGTGTTTTACGCAGAAAAGGTAAAAATCAAGTGTTGATTCACCGTCATACAGCGTATTATCAAAATCATAGACGTTAATTTACACCACTTCCCTTTTAAATTTACTTTGTATGCTCTTTTATAATTTCCTTCATTTTCTCATTGAGCGTTTCTATATATTCATTGCCTGTCGGATACTTATCAAACGTAAGTTCGCCCTGTGCATATTCATCAATCAGCTGGACTACTGCCTGTCTTCCTATATACTTTTCAAGAGTCTGGCAAAGTCTTAAATCGCTTATTGCATCGAACATTACTTTTGCTCGCATTGAACTGTAAGCCCCGTCTTTTGACGGATATACAACAAATGGGTCGCCTGACGGGAAAAT